>JBFIDI010000451.1:0-4761 GCA_041581405.1 Burkholderiaceae bacterium | reverse complement strand
TGCCCTTGGCGACCAGCATGATGTCGGGCGTCACACCGGCCCATTCATGGGCGAAGAGCTTGCCGGTGCGGCCCATGCCACACTGGATCTCGTCGAAGATCAGCAGCAGGCCGTGTTCGTCGCAGAGGTCGCGCAGGCCCTTGAGGCACTGATCGGGGATCGGGCGGATGCCGCCTTCGCCCTGGATCGCCTCGAAGAACACGGCCACGACGTCGGGGTTGCCTTCGGTGGCCTTGCGCAGCGCGTCCATGTCGTTCAGGGGTACCCGGATGAAACCCTCCACCAGCGGGCCGAAGCCGGCCTGCACCTTGGTATTGCCGGTGGCGCTGAGCGTGGCGATGCTGCGGCCGTGGAAGGCGTTCTCGTAGACCACGATCTGCGGACGCGTGATGCCGCGGTCATGGCCGTATTTGCGCGCCAGCTTGAGCGCGGCCTCGTTGGCTTCCAGCCCGGTGGAGCAGAAGAACACGTTGCTCATGCCCGAGAGCTCGACCAGCCGCGCGGCCAGTGCCTCCTGCAGCGGGATGTGGTAGTAATTGGAGGTGTGGATCAGCTTGGAGACCTGGTCCTGCAGCGCGGGCACCAGCCCGGGGTGGTTGTGCCCCAGCGTGTTGACCGCGATGCCCGCCAGCGCGTCGAGGTATCGCTTGCCGTTGACGTCCCAGACATGGCAGCCGTCGCCGTGCGACAGCGCGATCGGCACACGTCCGTAGGTGTTCATGACATGGGGCGAAGCAGCGACGGTCTCTTTCGGTTGGGCGGCGGTCATGGTGTTCCATTCAAAGCAAAGCGGCCCACCGGGCCGTCATGCCACCATTCTATGGCCATGGGCGCGTCGCGAAACCGGTTGTCGCGGTGCCGGCGTGACCCGAACGACCCCTTATTCGCGGTGTCGCCGGCAGGAGCCGGCCCGCATCCTGTTAGAGTCGCTACGCGGCGAAGTCACGCCTGTTCCCGATATTGCATGTCCGATGAATGTTTCAGCCGCCAATGAGTTCCTGATCGTGGGCAAGACGCTCGACGGCAGGACGTTCCGCCCCTCCGACTGGAGCGAGCGCCTGGCCGGCGTCATGAGCCAGTTCCGTCCCGGCGGTCCGCGTCCGGGCAGCCACCTGGGGTATTCGCCCTGGTGCCATCCGGTGGTGCGCGGGGGCGTCAAATGTGTCGTCGTGCACTCGGATCTGCGCGATCACGACGTCATGGCCTGGGATTTCTGCGTCAATTTCGCGCGCGACAACCAGCTGGTGGTCGAACCGGGCCGCGGCAAGGAGCGGGTCCGCACGGCGCCATGACCAACGACCGTTGAGGAGCAGGTCGTTTCAGATGTCGGACGGCTTTTGCCAGTCCTTCTGGAGCACGCATCAAGCCACAGGAAGCCGCACCCGTAGCGGCTTTCCGCGATTCGTCGGGCCAACCGCGCTGCCAGACCCCCGCCGGGCGGGTCTTGCTGCGCTGGCGGCCCAAGCCTTGCAACGGCTGGGAGGTGACGATGCTGGCAAGGGCCGATTGGCAAGAAGCTGCCGTCGGGCAGCCCGACCGCGCCCGCTGGGTCGCCGGCAGGCCCTGGTTCCCGCCTGCCGACGGCAACGGGCTTGCGCCTATGAAGGCGTCGCTGCAAAAAGAGGCCATTCATCCGGCACGCCCTTGAGCACATGCGGCCCAAGGCTCTCGAATTGAATGCCGGACCCCACGACGAGGCTTTTTACGGTCGAGGTCACCAGCACCTGGCCCGGAATTGCAACCGAGGCCACGCGAGCACCGATATGCACCGCCATGCCGCTGACCTTTTCACCGAGTACCTCGCATTCGCCGGTGTGCACGCCGACCCGCAGTTGCACACCCAGTGCCGGCACCGCTTGGACCAAGGCAGCCCCGCAGCGCACGGCCCGTGCCGGGCCGTCGAAGGCGGCGAACAAGCCGTCGCCCGCGGTGTCGAGTTTGCGTCCACGAAACCGGCGAAGCTTGTCGTCGGCCAGGGCGTAGAACCTGATCAGGGTCTGTTTCCAGTCATGATCCCCACGTTCGGCCAGTCGTCTGGTCGAGTCGACGATGTCGCAGAAAAGGATGGTTGTCAGTATGCGGTCCGGCTCTGCTTCAGCGCGTTCGCCCGTGAGGAATTCGCGCACTTCGCCAAGCAGGTCTTCGTAGTCCCCAACCCAGAACATGTGGTCCTGCCCGGCAACCTCCACGAACCTGGCCCCGGCAATGTGTTCGGCCAGGTATCGCGCATTCCCGACGCGTACCGGCTTGTCGCCGATGCGGTGCATGATCAAGGTCGCCACCCTGATCGCCGGCAGCACATGCCGGACATCGAGTTCGGTCATCATGGCGAATATCTTTTGCGCCGTGCCCGGGCTCATGGCCATGCGCTCCAGTCGAGCCAGCGCACGAAGTGCGCCGGGGTTGCCGGCAATGCTCGGTGCGAAGGAGAGCGATAGTTGGCCTGTGCCCCAGGTGGTGCCGAGCGCCGACACCCATTGCGCATTCACCTCGGACGGATAGCCGCATGGATAGTCGTCACTGCGGCTGAATCGGGCAAATGTGCCGTACAACAGCAGGGCCAGCGTGCGATCGGGATAGGTCGCGGCGAACATCATGGCCATGGGCCCGCCCTCGGAGATGCCCCAGATAGCCGCACGCTGCCACCCCACCGCGTCCATCACCGCGCGCACATCGTCCATGCGCTCCTCGAGCGTAGGCGGGCTCGACACCGGGTCCGACAATCCTGTGCCGCGCCGATCCAGCATGACCACCTTGGCGAAACGGGACAGCTTTTCGGCAAACTCCGCAAACTCCCTGAAAGTCCAGTAGTTCTCGACGTGCGATGCCCAACCGGGAATCAGCACGAGGTTCATATCGCCATCTCCGAAGACCTGATAGGCGATGTTCAGCTCACCGCTCTTGGCGTATCTGGTATCGATCTGGTTGACATCGAGCATGGCCGAGATTCAACCATAGCGGGCGCCCGCTGCCAAATGTTGGCCGGTTCGTTGCGGCGCAATACGTCGCGCGGACGATTGACGAAACGCCGGCCGTTCTGGGGCATTGGCTGGTCGCCGGATCGTCGATATCGACACCACACTTCGGAGCCGCACCCGTACTGGTTGTGCGCGACTCCTCGGGCCAACAGCGTCGCAAGACCCCGCCGGGCACAAAAAAACCGCCCTGAGGCGGTTTTCTTGCTTTTGCTGGCAGCGCACCCGTTACAAACGGCGGAGGCCCGGGTTCAGTCGGACGTCCGTGCGGTGGGTTGTGGTTTGCCCGGCCTTCAGGCCGCTGCGGGGGTTTCTGCCAGGGCCAGGGCCTTGACCTTGGTCGACAGGCGGCTCTTGTCGCGAGCGGCCTTGTTCTTGTGGAAGATGCCCTTGTCGGCGACCGAGTCGACGATGGCCTGCATCTTGCCGAACAGTTCGGTGGCCTTTGCCTTGTCGCCGGCGACAACCGCCTTCTCGACGTTCTTCACCGCGCTGCGGTATTGCGAACGCAGCGAGGTGTTCGCGGCGTTGATCTTGACGTCCTGGCGGACGCGTTTGCGGCCCGACGCCAGGCGCGGGTTCTTTTTCTTCGGTTTGGTGGATGCCATGGTGGTGTGTCCTTGTGTCTGTGGATGTTGCCAGCAAAGCCCACCATTCTACCCTCCCGCGGCCCGGGCAGCCAAATCGGCCCGATTTCGGGGTTTCGGCCGGCTACACTCGCTGCCGTGAGCCTGTTCAAAGCCGCATCCACCGTCTCGTTGCTGACACTGGCCTCACGGGTCACCGGCATGGTGCGCGACCTGCTGATGGCATCGATCTTCGGCGCCAGCGCCATGACCGACGCATTCAACGTCGCGTTCCGCCTGCCCAACATGTTCCGCCGCCTGTTCGGCGAAGGCGCGTTCAGCCAGGCCTTCGTGCCGGTGCTCGGCGCGACCCGGGGCGAACAGGGCGAGCAGGCGACCAAACAGCTGATCGACCGGGTGGCCATTGCGCTGAGCGTCGTGCTCGCGGCGACCTGCGTGGTCGGCGTGCTCGCCGCGCCGGCCCTGGTCTGGCTGCTGGCCAGCGGATTGCAGCAGAACGCCCGGGGTTTCGATGCCGCGGTCGTGATGGCGCGCTGGATGTTTCCGTATATCGGCTTCATGTCGCTGGTGGCGTTGGGCGCGGGCATTCTGAATACCTACAAGCGTTTCGCCGTGCCCGCGTTCACCCCGGTGCTGCTGAACCTGGCCATGATCGCCGCGATCTGGCTCGGCGCGCCGTGGTTCGAGCGCCTGGGCATCGAACCGATCTATGCGCTGGCCGTGGGTGTGATGGTCGGCGGCGTGTTGCAGCTGGGCCTGCAGGCGATGTCGCTGCGCCGGCTCGGCCTGATGCCGCGCATCCGCTGGAACCCGGCCGCGGTCCGCGAGGCCTGGGCCGACGCCGGTACCCGGCGCATCGCCACGCTGATGGGGCCGGCGCTGCTGGGCGTGGGCGTGGCCCACCTGTCGGCCATCATCAACCTGCAGATCGCCTCGTACCTGACGCCCGGCAGCGTGAGCTGGATGAGTTACGCCGAGCGCCTGATGGAGTTCCCCACCGCCTTGCTCGGCGTGGCGCTGGGGGTGGTGCTGACGCCGCAGCTGGTGGCGGCCAACGCGGCCAAGGACGCGCAGAAATACTCCGACATGCTGGACTGGGGCCTGCGCCTGGTGGTGTTGCTGGCACTGCCGTGCACGATGGCGTTGCTGGTGTTCGCCGAGCCGCTGGTGGCCAGCCTGTACGCGCGCGGTGCGTTCGA
>JBFIDI010000450.1:0-4775 GCA_041581405.1 Burkholderiaceae bacterium | reverse complement strand
CTTCGGCGGCGGCTTTCTCGTCACCGGTATGTTGTTCATCGACCAGCCGGGCACAGTACAGGCACAGCGCGGTCGCGCCTTCGCAGTAACTTTTCTGCGCCAGCAGCATGCGCTTGACGTCGGCGTGTTCGATGATGCGCACCGGCGGGCTCGCAGCGTCCTTGCCGCCGACACCGACCGGCCGCCCCTGCGGCCGGTTGCGCGCATAGTCGAGCGAGGCGTAATAACCGGCCAGGCCCAGCATCACCGCCGCGGTGCCGACACCGATGCGTGCCTCGTTCATCATGTGGAACATGCAGCGCAGTCCCTCGTGCGGCTTGCCAACCAGGTAGCCGATGGCTCCGGCGCGGCCGTCCACCGGATATTTGCCTTCGCCGAAGTTGAGCAGCGTGTTCGTGGTCCCGCGCCATCCCAGCTTGTGGTTCAGCCCGGCCAGCGCCACGTCGTTGCGTACGCCGGTCAGCCGGCCCTCGGTGTCGACCAGCTTCTTGGGCACGATGAACAGCGAGATGCCACGCGTGCCCGGGATCAGCTTGCCGTCCGGTCCCGGAATCTTGGCCAGCACCAGGTGCACGATGTTCTCGGTCAACTCGTGGTCGCCCGAGGAAATCCACATCTTGTTGCCACGCAGGCGGTAACGCGGACCGAGCGGGTCATCCTGCGCGCCTTCGCCATCGGGTTCGGCGCGGGTCGTGATGTCGGACAGGCTGGAGCCGGCCTGGGGTTCGCTCAGGCACATGGTGCCGGCCCAGCGGCCGGAGAACTCGTTGGCGGCGAACACCCGCTTCTGCGCGTCCGTGCCGTGGACCAGCAGCAGGTTGGCATTGCCCACCGTCAGCAGATTGCTGCCGATGCTGACCGAGGCCAGCGCGAAAAAGGCATTGGCGCTGGCATTGACGGTATAGGGCAGCTGCATGCCGCCGACGTCGTAGTCCTGCGCCGCACCCAGCATGCCGGATTCCACGTAGGCCCGGTGCGCGTCGTGCGTGGCCTGCGGCAACACCACCGCGTCGCCATCGACATAAGGCTCCTGCGTATCGACGAGGCGGTTGAACGGCGCGTATCTTTCGCGCGCGATGCGTTCGCAGGTGTCGAGTACCGCATCGAAGGTCTCGCGCGAATGGTCGCCGAATCGCGGCCGCTGGCACAAGGCCTCGGTATCCAGCCACTCGTAGAGCAGGAACTGCAGGGTCTGGCGCAGCTTCACGGTGATTCCGCCCGCATCGAGCCGCGGCTCACAGGACTTCGAACACGCCGGCGGCGCCCATGCCGCCGCCGATGCACATGGTCACGACCACGCGTTTGGCGCCACGACGCTTGCCTTCGATCAGCGCATGGCCGGTCAGGCGCTGGCCGCTGACGCCGTACGGGTGGCCGACCGCAATGGCGCCGCCGTTGACATTGAGACGGTCGGCCGGAATGCCCAGCTTGTCGCGGCAATACAGCACCTGCACCGCGAATGCCTCGTTGAGTTCCCACAGGTCGATGTCGCCCACCGACAGGCCCAGGCGCGCCAGCACCTTGGGCACCGCGAAAACCGGGCCGATGCCCATCTCGTCGGGCTCGCAACCGGCAACGGCAAAACCGAGAAAACGGCCCAGCGGTTGCAGGCCCTTCTTCTCGGCCAGAGACTCGTTCATCACGACGCAGGCGCCGGCGCCATCCGAGAACTGGCTGGCATTGCCGGCCGCGATCAGGCCACCGGGGATGGCCGGCTTGATGCCGCTGATGCCTTCCTTGGTCGTGCCTTCGCGGATGCCCTCGTCGCGGCTGACCGTGACCTGTTTCGTCATCAGACCCATGACCTTGTCGGCCACGCCGGCGGTGACGGTGATCGGCGCGATCTCGGCCTCGAACTTGCCGGCGGCCTGTGCAGCGGCGGCCCGCTGCTGGCTGGCGGCACCGTATTCGTCCATCGCGTCGCGGCCGATGCCGTAGCGCTTGGCCACCTGCTCGGCGGTCTGCAGCATGTTCCAGTAGATCTCGGGCTTGTTCTTGACCAGCCAGGGATCGGCCAGCATGTGGGTGTTCATCTCCTGCTGCACGCAGGAGATGCTCTCGACGCCGCCAGCCACATAGACATCACCTTCGCCGGCGATGACGCGTTGCGCCGCCAGCGCGATGGTCTGCAGCCCGGACGAGCAGAAGCGGTTGACGGTCATGCCCGAGACCGTGATCGGGCAGCCGGCGCGCAGCGCGATCTGGCGCGCGATGTTGGCGCCGGTCGCGCCTTCCGGATTGGCACACCCCATGATCACGTCCTCGACCTCACCGGCCTCGATGCCGGCGCGTTCGATCGCGTGTTGCACCGCATGGCCGCCCAGCGTGGCGCCGTGGGTCATGTTGAAGGAACCTTTCCAGCTCTTGCCCAGCGGCGTGCGGGCGGTGGAAACAATGACGGCGTTGCTCATGATGAACTCCTGGTTGCGATAAGTGTCAGGATGCCTGCGCACCCATGGTCAAAAGACGGTGGTAGAAACGGATCAGTTCGGCCAGGTTGTCGACCGAAATACGTTCGTTCGTGCCGTGGAATCGTGCAAGATCCTCGGGTTTCGCGCGCACCGGCGAAAAGCGGAACACATGGTCGCTGATACCCAGGAAGTGGCGCGAATCGGTGCCGCCGATCATCAGGCCCGGTGCCACGATGGTGCCGGGAAACACCTCGCGCACCGTGCGGTTGATCAGTTGGTAGGGCTCCGACGTGGCGGGTGACACCGGCGACGCCTCCGATGCACCGGGCAACGCCATGATCTCGAAACGGGAATGGCCGAACGACCGGGTCACCTGGCCCCGCAACCGTTCGATGACGTCATTCACGCTGTCGCCGGGCAAGGTGCGGTAGTTCACCGTGGCCTCGACCTGACCGGGCATCACGTTGTCGGCATTACCCGCATGCACCATGGTCAGTGCGGTGGTCGTGCGCAGAAGTGCGTTCGTGCTGGCGCCCGCTTCGAGCTGTTGCTGGACGACGGGTCCCAGCAGCCAGAGGTTGGACATCGCGACCCGCAGCGGCCAATCCATTTCGGGTGCGACGGTATCGAGCATCTCGCCCGCGATGCCGCGGATCGCTGCCGGCATCTGTTCGTTGTCGATCGTCGTCAGGGCCGCACTCATCATCGCGATCGCGCCCGTACCGGAGGGCGGCGGCATCGACGAATGACCGGGCGTGGCCGGCAGACGGACCACGACCGACACATAACCCTTCTCGGCAACCCCGATCAGGGCGGCCGGCGACCGGAGCCCCGGCATGATGCCCTCGGTGATCAGCAGGCCTTCGTCCAGCACGAATTGCGGACGCACGCCGCGCTCCTTGAGCAAGGCCGCAATCTGTGCCGCGCCCCGCTCCCCCGCGACTTCCTCGTCCGCGCCGAACACCAGCATGATGCCGCGCCGCGGCTGGAAGCCGGACGCCGCCAGCATCTCGATGGCCTCCATCTGCGCGATCAGGTTGCCCTTGTCGTCCCAGGCCCCGCGGCCCCAGACAAAACCGTCCTTGACGGTACCGGCGAACGCTTGCTCGCTCCACTGCGATTCGGTACCGGGCGACACCGGCACCACGTCCTGGTGCGCCATCAGCACGATGGGTTGCAGAGCGGGATCGCTGCCCCTCCAGGTGTAGAGCAGGCTCAGTTCGTTCACCACCTCGCGCTCGAGCACGGCATGGGCCTTCGGGTAGCGCGCCTGCAGCATGGCATGCAGTTGCAGGAACTGGTCGGCATTCTGCGCCGCATCGGTGCGTGACGAGACCGTCCGCGCGCGCACCGCCTCGGCCAGTCGTTCGGCCGCGCCCGCCTTGTCGACGGCCAGCTCCGGCACCGCCGGCACGTCGAGCTGGCGCGAGCCCTTGCGCAGCGTATTGACGGCCAGCGCCAGCGCCAGCAGCAACACGGCCGCCAGCACCAGCAGCAACAGGCGCCTGATCATCGCGTCACCCCGACCACCCTCATGCCGCGTCCGAAACTCAGCTGAAGGTCTTGCCCGAGGCGGCCAGGCGCTGGATCAGCGGCGCCGGCGTCCAGAACTCCGCATCGTCCATCGGATTGCGCGCGAACCGCTGCATCGCCTGCATCACGTTGAACAAGCCGAACTCCGACGCATAGTGCATCGGGCCGCCGCGGTAGATCGGGAAACCATAGCCGGTGATGTAGACCATGTCGATGTCGCTGGCCTTGGACGCGATGCCGTCCTCGAGGATGTGTGCACCCTCGTTGACCAGCGAGAACACCAGGCGTTGCACGATCTCCTCGTCCGAGATCTTGCGCGGCGTGATGCCCAGCTCCGCGCGATGGTCCTCGATCATCTTGACCACGAGGTCGGACGGGATGGCGTCGCGTTTGCCGGGCTTGTAGTCGTACCAGCCGGCGCCAGTCTTCTGGCCGAAACGACCGAGTTCGCACAACTTGTCGGCGGTCTTGCTGTATTTCATGTCGGCGCGTTCCGTGGCGCGGCGCTTGCGGATCGCCCAGCCGATGTCGTTGCCGGCCAGGTCGCCCATGCGGAACGGGCCCATCGCAAAGCCGAATTTCTCGACCGCCTTGTCGACCTGGGCCGGCGTGCAGCCTTCGTCGAGCAGGAAACCGGCCTGGCGGCTGTATTGCTCGATCATGCGGTTGCCGATGAAGCCGTCGCAGACACCCGAGACCACGGTGGTCTTGCGAATCTTCTTGCCCAGCGCCATCACGGTGGCCAGCACGTCCTTGCCGGTCTTGTCGCCGCGCACGACCTCGAGCAGGCGCATCACGTTGGCCGGGCTGAAGAAATGGGTGCCGATGACG
>JBFIDI010000449.1:0-4780 GCA_041581405.1 Burkholderiaceae bacterium | reverse complement strand
GCCACGCCGACCAGGATCAGCACCGCCAGGCTGGCCAGCAGGAAGATGACGAACGCCGTGAGCACGCGTTCGAATACCGTGGAAAAGGATGCCATCGGGCAACGATCCTTCCGAAAAGTGGATCAAACGGGTCGTGGCCGCTGCAAGCGAGCCACGACCGGGGCCGGCACACGGCCGAAGGTCACATACCCTTGCCGAGATCGATGGCCTGTTTCACCAGCTTGCCGCCGTCGGGCACTTCCTTGCCGAAGTCCTCGTAAACGTCCTTGCTGGCGGCAATGAAGGCGTCCTTGTCGGCTTCGTTGACCTTGACCCCGGCCGCCTTGATCTTCTCGAGCAGTTCGTCGTCGAGCTTGGCCGCCTGCGTGTAGACATACGCCTGCGTATCCTTGGCCGCCTGCGTCAGGATGGCCTGCACGTCGGCCGGCAGCGACGCGAACTTGTTCTTGCCGCTGACCAGGTAGGCCGGTGTGTAGACATGGCCGGTCATCGACAGGTACTTCTGCACCTCCTGGAACTTGCTGGAGTAGATCTGGGTCAGCGGATTTTCCTGGCCGTCCATGACGCCGGTCTGCAACGCGACGAAGACTTCTGACAAGGCCATCGGCGACGGATTCGCGCCATAGGCCTGGAACATCTTGACGCGCCACTTGCCCTGCGGCACGCGCAGCTTCATGCCGGCCAGGTCGGCCGGCTTGACGATGGGCTTGGTGTTGGTGGAGATGTTGCGAAAGCCGTTCTCCCACACCGCCAGGATCTTGTAGCCCTTGGCCTCGGCCATCGGCGCCAGCGAAGGCCAGACCACGCCCGCCTCGATCTTCTTCATGTGCTCGCGGTTCTTCACCAGGTAGGGCATCTCGAACATGCCGAAGGCGTCGACCGCGGACGACATCACCGACGACGGGATCGCCAGTTCGACCGTGCCCAGGCGCAGCTTCTGCATCAGCTCGCTGTCGCCACCAAGCTGACTGGAGCCGAACACCACGACCTTGGCCTTGCTGCCGAGTTTCTCGTTGGCGCGGCGCGCGAACTCGTTGGCCGAGAGTTCGAACAGGGAACCCGGGCCACCGACGTGGCCGAGCTTGATTTCCATCTGGGCACTGGCCGGCAGCGCGAACGCGGCCAGCAGGGCGCTGCCGATGAGGGTCCTGGCGAGGGAGCGACGGGTGGTCATGGCGATGTCTCCTTTTGTGTCGTGGTGGATGTGGGTGCCGGATGTGCAGAAAAGTGATCCATCGCGGCCTGCACGCCGCTTGCGGCCAGCGGGACACCCGCCAGCTTCAATCCCATCTCGACGCCGGCCAGCGTGGCCAGCAGCGTCAGGTCGTTGCTGTCGCCCAGGTGGCCGATGCGGAACATGCGCCCCTTGACCCGGCCCAGGCCGGTGCCCAGCGACAGGTCGAACCGCCGGTGGATCTGCTGGCGCAGCGCGTCGGCGTCGACACCGGCCGGCGTCACGACACCGGTGAGCACCGGCGAGAACACGGCCGGGTCGGCGCATTGCAGCGGCAACCCCCAGGCCGCCACCGCGCCGCGCACGGCCGAGGCCCAGCGCTGGTGGCGCGCGAAAATGACGTCCAGCCCCTGCGCCAGGATCATCTCCAGCGCCTCGTGCAGGCCATACAGCAGGTTGGTGCTGGGCGTATACGGCCAGTAACCGCCCTGGTTCATCTCGACGATCTCGTCCCAGGCCCAGAACGCCTTGGGCAACTTCGCGTCCCGGCTGGCCGCCAGCGCCTTGGGCGACAAGGCGTTGAAGCTGATGCCGGGCGGCAGCATCAAGCCCTTTTGCGAGCCGCTGACGGCGACGTCGACGCCCCAGGCATCGTGTTTGTATTCGGCACTGGCCAGGCCCGAGATGGTGTCCACCATCAGCAGCGCCGGATGCCCGGCGTCGTCGATGGCGCGACGCACCGCGGCGATGTCGCTGGTCACGCCGGTGGAGGTCTCGTTGTGCACGACACACACGGCCTTGAGCCGGTGTTCGCGATCGTCGCGCAGGCGCTGGCCGATGGCCTCGGCGTCCACGCCGTGGCGCCAGGCCAGCGGCAGGCCGGTTTGCGCGCAGGTGCCGGGCCGGCTCAGGAACTCGGGCGCCAGGCCCAGGCGCAGCGCCATCTTCTGCCACAAGGTGGCGAAGTGGCCGGTCTCGACCATCAGCACCGCGTCGCCCGGACTCAGCACGTTGACCAGCGCCGCCTCCCACGCGCCGGTGCCCGAGGCCGGATAGATGGCCACCGGATGCCGGGTCTGGAACACCTGCTGCAGCCCGGCGATCACGGTCTTGCCCAGCACCGCGAACTCCGGGCCCCGGTGGTCGATGGTGGGCAGGCTGAGCGCACGCAGGATGCGATCGGGAACCGGACTGGGACCGGGGATCTGCAGAAAATGCCGACCGCTGGGGTGGCTGTCTAGACTCAGCATGCGAACCTCCTGATGGCGCTAGTTTTGCATACAAAATGACATTGTCAACCCCATTACACTAGCGTATCGTGCCAACGACCCACGTATTTTTTGCATACAGATTGGTGATAACCTTATGAGCGACGTCGTACCGATGCCCCGGCAAGGCCTGCACGAGGAGGTCGTGCATCGCCTGCGGCTGCGTATCGTCGAAGGGGAGATCCCGCCCGGCGCCAAGCTCAACGAACGCGAACTCAGCGAGTCGCTGCAGGTGTCGCGCACGCCGCTGCGCGAGGCCATCAAGATGCTGGCGGCCGAAGGCCTGGTCGAGTTGCTGCCCAACCGCGGCGCCGTCGCGGCGCAACTCGGCCGGCAGGACGTGATCGACGCCTTCGAGGTCATCGCCGGGCTCGAAGGCATGTCTGGCGAACTGGCCGCCGCGCGTATCACCGATGCCGAACTCGCCGAGATCCGCGCCTCGCACTACGAGATGCTGGCCGCGTTCACGCGGCGCGACCTGCCCGCCTATTACCGGCTCAATGCGCACATCCACCAGAGCATCAACGCGGCGGCGCGCAATCCGGTGCTGGCGCAGACCTACCGGACCGTCAACGCGCGACTGCAGGCGCTGCGTTTCCGTTCCAACTTCGACGAACGCAAATGGGGCATTGCCGTGCAGGAACACGAACAGATGGTGGAGAAACTCGCCGCGCGCGACGGCGCCGGCCTGCGCGCCTTGCTGGTGCAACACCTGGAACACAAACGCGACGCCGTGCTGGACCTGATGCAGCAAGGCCAGTTGCAGGCAAAGGCCTGAACCATGCAAACCGCCGAGTCCCGACCCGACATCGAAACCATCCGCCGCAGCGCCGGCCCCGACGCGGCGCAGCTGGCGCAGCGCCTGCGCAGCGAGACCCGCGGCGAAGTCCTGTTCGACGCCGCCGCGCGTGGCCGTTACGCCACCGACGCGTCGATCTACCAGATCCAGCCCGTGGGCGTGTTCGTGCCCACGACCGTCGACGACGTGAACACCGCGCTGGCGATTGCGCGCGACCTGCATACACCCGTGTTGTCGCGTGGCGGCGGCACCTCGCAATGCGGCCAGACCACCGGCGCCGCGCTGGTGATCGACCACAGCAAGCACCTGCGCCGCATCCTGAACGTCGACGCCGACGCATTGACAGCCGAGGTCGAACCCGGCCTGGTGCTCGACCACCTGAACGCGGCGCTCAAGCCCCGGGGCCTGTGGTTCCCGGTCGACGTGTCGACCAGCGCCCAGGCCACGCTCGGCGGCATGGCCGGCAACAACTCCTGCGGCTCGCGCTCCATCGCCTATGGCAACATGGTGCACAACGTGCTGGGTATCGACGGCTGGCTCGCCGACGGCGCCCGTGTCGCATTCGGGCCGGTCGATTCGCTGGGGCCGCGCGAAAAAGCCATCGCCGACTTCGTGCGCGACCTGGCCATGTCCCACCGGGATGAGATCGAGGCCAATTGGCCCAAGGTATTGCGCCGCGTGGCCGGCTACAACCTGGACATCTTCCACCCGCAGAACGAACGCCCGTACACCGCGGACGGCAGCGTCAACCTGGCCCACCTGCTGGTGGGCAGCGAAGGCACGCTGGCGGTGACCGAACGGCTGCGGCTGCAGCTGGCACCACTGCCCCGCGCCAAGGTGCTGGGTGTCGTCAACTTCACCAGCTTTCACGCCGCGATGGACTCGGCGCAGCACATCGTCACGCTGGGGCCCAGCGCGGTGGAGCTGGTCGACCGCACGATGATCGAACTGGCGCGCGCCAACCCGGCGTTCCGGCCGGTGATCGAATCCGCGCTGATCGGCGCGCCGGCCGCGATCCTGCTGGTGGAGTTCAGCGGCGACGACCGCCCCGCCCTGCTGCGCCAGTTGCAGCAGCTGGTCACGCTGATGGGCGACCTCGGCCTGCCCGGCAGTGTCGTGGAAATGCCCGACGAGGCGCCGCAAAAGGCCTTGTGGGAGGTGCGCAAGGCCGGGTTGAACATCATGATGAGCCTCAAGGGTGACGGCAAGCCGGTGAGCTTCATCGAGGACTGCGCGGTGCCGCTGGTGCACCTGGCCGAATACACCGACGCCTTGACCGAGGTATTTGCCCGCCACGGCACACGCGGCACCTGGTATGCCCATGCCTCGGTCGGCACGCTGCATGTGCGCCCGATCCTCGACATGCGGCGCGAAGGTGCCGCGAAGATGCGCGCCATCGCCGAGGAGGCCGCGGCCATGGTGCGCCAGTACAAGGGCGCCTTCTCCGGCGAGCACGGCGACGGACTGGTGCGCAGCGAATGGGTCTCGTGGCAGTTCGGACCGCGCCTGACGCGCGCCTTCGAGGAGGTCAAGGACCTG
>JBFIDI010000448.1:0-4785 GCA_041581405.1 Burkholderiaceae bacterium | reverse complement strand
CAGACCACGATCACCCGCGACTATGGCGAGACGGCGGCCGAGAAGGCCAACAAGCTGATCCAGAAGCTGGCCTTCGCCACCGGCTCGGTGATTCTGCTGGTCGGCCTGGCGCTGGGCCGGCGCGAGGCGGTGATCGTCGGCGTGGCGGTGATCCTGACGCTGACGGCCACGCTGTTCGCGTCCTGGGCCTGGGGCTTCACGCTGAACCGGGTGTCGTTGTTCGCGCTGATCTTCTCGATCGGCATCCTGGTCGACGACGCCATCGTCGTGGTCGAGAACATCCACCGGCACCAGCAACTCGAACCGGGCAAGCCGCTGCTGCAGATCATCCCTGTGGCGGTCGACGAGGTTGGCGGCCCGACCATCCTGGCCACGCTGACCGTGATCGCGGCCTTGCTGCCGATGGCCTTCGTGACCGGCCTGATGGGCCCGTACATGAGCCCGATCCCGATCAACTCCAGCCTGGGCATGGCCTTGTCGCTGGCGATCGCGTTCACCGTCACGCCCTGGCTGGCGCTGCGGTTGATGAAGGCGGGCGGCCACGGCGCAGCCGCCCCTGTCCATGAAGGCGACGCCCCGGCCAAGCCCGGGCGGGTGCAGCGCCTGTTCACCTGGCTGCTGCTGCCGATGCTGCAAAGCGCGCGCAAGCGCTGGTTGCTGGCGCTGGGTATCGTGGCCGCGCTGGTGTTGTCGGTCGGGCTGGCCGTCGTGCAGTGGGTGGTGCTCAAGATGCTGCCGTTCGACAACAAGAGCGAGTTCCAGGTCGTGCTCGAGATGCCGGCCGGTACGCCGCTGGAGAACACCGCGTCGGTGCTGCAGGAGATGGGCCTGCACCTGTCGGCGCAACCCGAGGTGCGCGACCTGCAGGCCTATGCCGGCACCGCCTCGCCGATCACCTTCAACGGCCTGGTGCGGCAGTATTACCTGCGCGCCGACGCCGAGCAGGGCGACCTGCAGGTGAACCTGGTCGACAAGGCGCATCGCGACGAGCAGAGCCATGCGATTGCGCAGCGCATGCGCCCGGCACTCGAGGCCATCGCGCAGCGCCATGGCGCCCGCGTCAAGGTGGTCGAGGTGCCGCCGGGGCCGCCGGTGATGTCGCCGCTGGTGGCCGAGGTCTACGGCCCGGACGAGGCCGGCCGGCAGGCGCTGGCGGCACGCGTGGTCAAGGCCTTCGGCGATACCGCGCACGTGGTGGGCATCGACAGCACGCTGCAGGCCGACGCGCCGCGGACCTTCCTGCGCGTGCAGCGCCAGCGCGCCGAGACGCTGGGTATTCCGGTGGCGGCCGTGGCGCAGACGGTGCAGGCCGCGCTGGCCGGCTCCAACACCACCTACCTGCACGACGGCCAGTCCAAATATCCGGTGCCGGTGCGTATCGGCCTGCCGCTGGAGCGCCAGGTCGGACTGGACGCGGTGCTGGCACTGCCGATGCGCGCGGCCAACGGCACGCTGGTGCCCTTGTCCGAACTGGTTCACATCGAGCGCGGTGTCATCGACAAGACCTTGTACACCAAGGACCTGCAGCCGCTGACCTACGTCATGGGGGACGTCGGCGAACGGTTCGCGGACGACGGCAGCTCGGTGGCCGGCTTCGTCGACTCGCCGCTGTACGGCCTGTTCGGCATCCGCAGCCGCCTGGCCGATGCAGCCTTGCCCAACACCGGCGCGCTGGACGAATACTGGATCCGCCAGCCGGACGACCCGTACCGCGGCTACGCGATCAAGTGGGATGGCGAATGGCAGATCACCTACGAGACCTTCCGCGACATGGGTGCGGCCTACGGCGTCGGCCTGATCCTGATCTACCTGCTGGTGGTCGCGCAGTTCCGCAGCTACCTGACGCCGCTGATCATCATGGCGCCGATCCCGCTGACCATCATCGGCGTGATGCCGGGCCATGCGCTGATGAACGCGCAATACACGGCAACCTCGATGATCGGCATGATCGCGCTGGCCGGCATCATCGTGCGCAACTCCATCCTGCTGGTGGACTTCATCGAACTGGAGGTCGCGCGCGGCGTGCCGTTCCAGCAGGCGGTCGTGCAGTCGGCCGCGGTGCGCGCGCAACCCATCGTGCTGACCGGCGTGGCCGCGATGATCGGCGCCTTCTTCATCCTGGACGACCCGATCTTCAACGGTCTGGCGGTGTCGCTGATCTTCGGCATCTTCGTGTCGACGCTGCTGACGCTGGTCGTGATCCCGGTCCTGTATTACGCCGTGTTCCGGCGTCGCATGGCAGCGCGCGCAGACGCTGCGCCCGTCGCCTGACAACCGCAAGGAGGAAACCATGGCCCATATCGTCATCATCGGAGCCGGAATCGGCGGCATGCCCGCCGCGTACGAAATGCGGGCCTTGTTGCCCAAGGAACACACGATCACCGTCGTCAACCCGGTCGACTATTTCCAGTTCACGCCGTCCAATCCCTGGGTCGCTGTGGGATGGCGCGAACGGCCGGTGGTGACGATGCCGATTGCGCCCGCGCTGGAGAGCAAGGGCATCGCGTTCAAGGCCAAGGCCGTCACGGCGATCGACGCGCCCGCCAACACGGTGACGCTGGACGGCGGCGAGACGCTGGCCTACGACTACCTGATCATCACCACCGGACCCAAACTCGCATTCGACGAGGTACCCGGCGCCGGCCCGCATGGCGGCCACACGCATTCGGTGTGCACCGTGCCGCATGCCGAGCAGTTCTGGGCCCACTACCAGGCGTTCCTGAAGGACCCCGGCCCGATCGCCGTGGGCGCGATGCCCGGCGCGAGCTGTTTCGGTCCGGCCTACGAATTCGCCTTCATCCTGGACGCCGACCTGCGCAAACGCAAGTTGCGCCACAAGGTGCCGATCACCTATGTCACCAGCGAGCCCTATATCGGCCACCTGGGCCTGGGCGGTGTCGGCGACAGCAAGTCGATGCTGGAGTCCGAACTGCGTGGCCACGACATCAAGTGGATCACCAACGCCAGGACCACCAAGGTCGAGGCCGACAAGCTGTTCGTCTCCGAACTGGACGACAAGGGCCAGGTGCACAAGGAGCACGAGGTGCCGTTCAAGCTGGCGATGATGTTGCCCGCGTTCAAGGGCGTCGATCCGGTGGCCGCCGTGCCCGGCCTGTGCAACCCGCGCGGATTCGTGATGATCGACGAGTTCCAGCGCAGCAAGGCGTTCCGGAACATTTTCTCGGCCGGCGTGTGCGTGGCGATTCCGCCGGTCGAGGCCACGCCGGTGCCTACCGGTGCGCCCAAGACCGGCTACATGATCGAGACCATGGTGTCGGCGATCGCGCACAACATCGCCGACGAGATCGCGGGCAGGCAGCCCGCGGCCCGGGCGACCTGGAACGCGATCTGTTTGGCCGACATGGGCGACACCGGCGCCGCATTCGTGGCCTTGCCGCAGATCCCGCCGCGCAACGTGAACTGGTTCAAGAAGGGCAAGTGGGTGCACCTGGCCAAGATCGGATTCGAGAAATATTTCATGCGCAAGATGAAGACCGGCAACGTCGAGCCGGTGTACGAGAAATACGTGCTCAAGGCGCTGGGCATCGTGCGCCTGGCCGAGAAGTGAGCCACCCGCCATTCCGTTTTTTTTCACCAACCTCCCAAGGAGATTTACCATGACCGTCGAACGTTACATCCGCATCTTTGCCGGACTCTTCATCCTGATTTCTCTGGCGCTGGGCGTCGAGGGCAGTCCGCTGTTCGTCAGCCCGTGGTGGCTGGCCTTCACCGCCTTTGTCGGTGCCAACCTGTTCCAGTTCGGGTTCACCAACGTCTGCCCGCTGGGCTTCATCCTGAAGAAACTCGGTGTGCCTGAAAAAGCGCCGGGCCGGGCCTGAGCCATGGCCGACGGCAAGGAAACCGTGCACCTGGTCCAGCGCCAGGACTACCAGTTCACGATGCAGTTCGGCGGCGCGGCGCCGGACTGGCTGGCCGACGAGCCGCCGCCGCTGGGCAAGGGCGAAGGCCCGTCGCCGGTGCAGTTGCTGGCCGCCGCTGTCGGCACCTGCCTGAGCGACTCGCTGCTGTTCGCGCTGCGCAAGTACAAGCAGGCGCCCGAGCCGATCCGCTGCGCGGTGGTGGCCGACGTCGGCCGCAACCCGGAGAACCGGCTGCGTGTGCTGGGCATGCAGGTGACGCTGACGCTCGGCGTTGCGGCCGCCGGGCTGCAGCATCTGGACCGCGTGCTGGACCAGTTCGAGGACTTCTGTACCGTGACCCGGAGCGTGGGTGCCGGTATCCCGATCACGGTGCAGGTGCGGGACGCCGACGACACGGTCCTGAAGTGACAACATAATGGCGGCTCCGACTTCCTCCGACAGCCGCAAGGCGGCCAGCTGCGCCATGACCATTCTCAGCGACCAGAAAACGCGCACCGACCTGCTGCACCGGCTCAAACGGGCCGAGGGCCAGTTGCGCGGCGTGCAGCGCATGATCGAGGAGGGCGACGACTGCCTGGCGATCGCCGGCCAGATGTCGGCGGTGCGCAAGGCGCTGGACAGCGCCTATGTGCGCATGACCGTGTGTTTCATCGAGCAGGAACTCGGCGAGCGCCTGGGCGACAAGGCCGGCGCCTCCGACGACCTGGCCCACATGATGGCCCACATGGAGGCGATGCTCGGCAAGCTGCGCTGAGGCTGACGACGCCCCCCGTCTGTCCGGTCTCACTGCGTGCAGACCGGCCGAGTCGTGGCGCTGCCAGCGGCAGGCGCCCCTTCGGCCCGTCCAAGCCTGCGCAGGCAGGCTTGGAGCCGCGGGCCTCAGCCCCACTGGGGGGCGCCCCCT
>JBFIDI010000447.1:0-4785 GCA_041581405.1 Burkholderiaceae bacterium | reverse complement strand
GGTTTTGCCGTCAACGGCCTGGTCGACGTGTCGCTGCACGGCGTGTTGCGCAAGGGCGGCATGCGCGCGGGCGACGTGCTGGTGTTGACCAAACCGATCGGCACCGGCACCGTGTTCGCGGCCCATGCCCGCTTGATCGCGCGCGGGCGCTGGGTGCAGGCGGCGCTCGATGTCATGCGCCAGTCCAACCAGGCCGGCGCGCAACTGCTGCTGGCGCATGGCGCGACAGCCTGCACCGACCTGACCGGTTTCGGCCTGCTTGGCCACCTGGTCGAGATGACACGCCCGTCCGGCGTCGACGCGCAGATCAGCCTGTCCGCGTTGCCGCTGCTCGAAGGTGCGCAGGAATGTGTCGCGCACGGCATCGTCAGTTCGCTGCAGGCCGCCAACGTACGGTTGCGCCGTGCGTTGCACAACCAGCAGGCTTACGTGGCGCATCCGCGTTACCCGTTGCTGTTCGATCCGCAGACTGCGGGCGGCCTGCTGGCCAGCGTGCCGGCCGCGCAGGCGGATGCGTGTATCGACGCCTTGCGCGCCGCCGGTTATGCCGACGCGGCGGTGATCGGGCAGGTGCGCGAGCAGGGCGACGCGCTGGCGCCGATCAGGCTGGTCGACTGACGCCGCGCCGCGATCAACCCAGCTTCTTGCGCAGCAACTCGTTGACCTGGCTCGGGTTGGCCTTGCCGCGGCTGGCCTTCATGACCTGGCCGACCAGCGCGTTGAAGGCCTTGTCCTTGCCCTGGCGGAACTCCTCGACGTTCTTCGCGTTGGCCGCGATGACCTCGTCGACGATGGCCTCGAGCGCGCCGCTGTCGTTCATCTGGCGCAGGCCCCGGGTTTCGATGATGGCGTCGACGTTGTCGCCATCGCCGGTCCACAAGGCATCGAAGACCTGGCGCGCCGCGTTGTTCGATACCGTGCCGTCGGCGATGCGCTGCACCAGCGCGGCCAGCGTCGCCGCGCTGACGGTCGAGGCGTCGACGTCGATCTCCTGCGCGTTGAGCCGGCGCGACAACTCGCCGGTGATCCAGTTGCACACCAGCTTGGGTTGCCCGCCGGCGGCCACCGCATCGAGGAAATAACGCGCCATCGCCTTGCTCTGCGTGACGATGGCCGCATCGTATTCCGACAGTCCATGTTCGCGCGCCAGCCGCTCGCGCAATACATGCGGCAACTCGGGCATCCCGGCGCGCACCGCCTCCACCCAGTCGCGTGCGATCACCAGCGGCGGCAGGTCCGGATCCGGAAAATAACGGTAGTCGGCCGCGTCTTCCTTGGTGCGCATCGAACGGGTCTCGCCGGTGGCCGGGTCGAACAACACCGTGGCCTGCTCGATCGCGTGGCCGTCCTCGATCTGCTCGATCTGCCAGCGCACCTCGTAGTCGATCGCCTGCTGCATGAACTTGAAGCTGTTGAGGTTCTTGATCTCGCGTCGCGTGCCCAGCGGCGCGCCGGGCTTGCGCACCGACACGTTGGCGTCGCAGCGGAAGCTGCCTTCTTGCATGTTGCCGTCGCAGATGCCGATCCAGGTCACCAGCCGGTGCAGTTCGCGCGCATAGGCCACGGCTTCAAGCGACGAGCGCATGTCGGGTTCGGTGACGATCTCCAGCAGCGGCGTGCCGGCGCGGTTCAGGTCGATGCCGGTCTGGCCGACGAAGTCCTCGTGCAGCGACTTGCCGGCGTCTTCCTCGAGGTGGGCGCGCACCAGGCGCACCGCGCGTTTGTCTCCGTCCAGGAAGAACTCGACCTGGCCGCCTTGCACCACGGGGATCTCGAACTGGCTGATCTGGTAACCCTTGGGCAGGTCGGGATAGAAGTAGTTCTTGCGCGCGAATACGCTGCGCTCGGCCACGTGGGCGCCCACGGCCAGGCCGAAGCGGATCGCGCGTTCGACCGCGCCCCGGTTCATCACCGGCAAGGTGCCGGGCAGGGCCAGGTCGACGGCGCAGGCCTGGGTGTTGGGCTCGGCGCCGAAGGCGGTGGATGCGCGGCTGAAGATCTTGGACGCGGTCGAGAGCTGGGCATGGGTCTCGAAACCGATGACGACTTCATACCCCTGGACCAGCGGTCCCGGGGGAATCGACGGCGGCTGGGAGGTCGTCGCCGCAGCAGCCGGTGGTGCGGTCGCGGCGGAGCTGGAAGGTGCGCTCATGGTGCTCAATACCCCTGGGGTTTGCGGGTGTGGAAGTCGGTCACCTGCTGGAAGCGGTGCGCCAGGTTCAGCAACCGGCCTTCCTGCAGGTAGTTGCCCATCAGCTGCAGGCCGATCGGCATGCCGCCGGCGCCGAAGCCGGCCGGCAGGCTCATCGCCGGCAACCCGGCCAGCGAGGCGGGCAGCGTGAAGATGTCGGCCAGGTAGTTGGCCAGCGGATCGGCGCTTTTCTCGCCGACGCGCCAGGCCACCGTCGGTGCGACCGGGCCGGCGATGACGTCGCAGGTCTTGAACGCCTGCTGGAAATCGTCCGACAACATGCGCCGGATCTTCTGCGCCTGCAGGTAATACGCGTCGTAATACCCGTGCGACAACACGTAGGTGCCGATCATGATGCGGCGCTGCACTTCGGCACCAAAACCCTCGGAGCGGGTCTTGCGGTACATGTCCGCGAGGTCCTTGAACTGCGCCGCGCGGTGGCCGAACTTGACGCCGTCGAAGCGGCTCAGGTTGCTCGAGGCCTCGGCCGGCGCAATGATGTAGTAGACCGGAATGGACAACTCGGTGCGCGGCAGCGATACCGGCACCCGCACCGCGCCGAGTTTCTCGTATTGGGCCAGCGCGGCGTCGACCGCCTGGCGCACGTCGTCGGCCACGCCGTCGCCGAAGAACTCCTCGGGCACGCCGATGCGCAGGCCGTCGATGGAGTCGTTCAGCGTCCGGGTGTAGTCCTCAGGTGGCAGGTCCAGCGAGGTCGAGTCGCGGTCGGGGTCGGGGCCGCACAGGTGGCTGAGCAGCAGCGCGCAGTCCTCGGCGCTGCGCGCCATCGGGCCGGCCTGGTCCAGGCTGGAGGCGAACGCGACCATGCCGTAACGCGACGCCCGGCCGTAGGTCGGCTTGATGCCGGTGATGCCGCAGAACGAAGCCGGCTGGCGGATCGAGCCGCCGGTGTCGGTGCCGGTGCTGGCGGGCATCAGCCGGGCCGCGACGGCGGCGGCGCTGGCGCCCGAGGAGCCGCCGGGGATGTGATCGGTGTTCCACGGGTTGCGCACCGGCTCCGGCTGCGCGTGGCCCACGGCGGTCACCGCGGTGTTTTCGTTCGAGGAACCCATCGCGAACTCGTCGCAGTTGAGCTTGCCCAGCGTCACGGCGCCTTGTGCGGCCAGCCGCGCGACGACGGTGGCATCGAACGGCGAGCGGTACCCCGCCAGCATGCGCGAGCCGGCGGTGCTGGGGAAGTCGCGCGTGACGAAGATGTCCTTGTGCGCCAGCGGAAGGCCTTCGAGGGCGCCGGCCGTGCCCTGGGCCAGTCGTTCGTCGGCCGCGCGCGCCTGGGCCAGCGTCACCGCCTCGTCGCGGGCGAGATAGACGCCCAGGGTCTTGTCGTGCGCCTTGGCGCGGTCCAGGAAATGTTGCGCGGTTTCCTGCGCCGAGACGCTGCGCTGGCGCAGCTGTTCGGCCAGCTGGACCAGGCTCAGGTCGTGCAGATCGGAGTCGGGGCGTGTCATGCGGTCGTCGTTTCGATGTAACGGTTGGGTAGGTGGGGCCATGGGGCCCGCCGCGTGCGCGTCGGGCCCGGCGCAGGGCCGGATCGGCCGGCCCGAGTCTTTTTTTATTCGATGACCTTGGGCACCAGGAACAGGCCGGCCTCGACGCTGGGGGCACTGCGCTGGTTGGCTTCGCGCTGGTCGGGCTCGCTTGCCACGTCCGCGCGCAGCCGCAGCGCGATGTCACCGATGGTTTCAAATGGGTGGGCCAGGGGGACGACTCCGGAGGTGTCGACCGCGCGCATCTTCTGCACGATGTCGAAGAAGTCGTTCAACTGGCTGAGCATGCGCTCACTTCCAGACGCATCCAGTTCCAGGCGGGCCAGGTTGGCGATGCGGGAGATATCGGACGATGTAAGTGACATGGCAGGATTTAGCGGGAAAGCAGCCTCAAAACGGGCCAAAAGGCGCGTCACTGGTCAATTTGGAGGCAGGGGATAAGGTATTATCCCGCCTTTGCGCAGCAATCCCAATTGTGCGGATTGTGTCTGGCGCAGGCACACCAGAGCTGGTCAATATGGCGACGGCACACCGAAGTGTCTGCCGTGCCCGAGAGGATTTCGATGTTTGGAGCATTCCGTCAGTATTTCTCCACTGACTTGGCGATTGACCTGGGTACTGCCAATACGCTGATCTACGTACGGGAAAAGGGCATTGTGCTCGATGAGCCATCGGTGGTGGCGATCCGGCACGAGGGCGGTCCCCAGGGCAAGAAGACGATTCAGGCCGTCGGCAAGGAAGCCAAGGCCATGCTGGGCAAGGTGCCGGGCAATATCGAGGCGATACGCCCGATGAAGGACGGCGTGATCGCCGACTTCACCGTCACCGAGCAGATGCTCAAGCAGTTCATCAAGATGGTGCATCCGCGCAGCATCTTCCGGCCCAGCCCGCGCATCATCATCTGCGTGCCGTGCGGCTCGACCCAGGTCGAACGCCGTGCGATCCGCGAATCGGCGCTCGGCGCCGGCGCCAGCGACGTGCGCCTGATCGAGGAGCCCATGGCGGCGGCGATTGGTGCGGGCCTGGACGTCGAGGAAGCCAGCGGCTGCATGGTGGTTGATGTCGGTGGCGGTACCACCGAGATTG
>JBFIDI010000446.1:0-4786 GCA_041581405.1 Burkholderiaceae bacterium | reverse complement strand
GGCGCGTAATCGGCTTCAACAACATCGAGCTGATCTCGGACCGTCCGCTCAAGACCAACCTGGACGAGATCCGCCGCGTCAAGCGTGCCTGGCCGGACCGTGCGGTCGTCGTATCCATCATGGTGCCGTGTGAAGAGGCGTCCTGGAAACGCATCCTGCCGATGGTCGAGGACACCGGTTGCGACGGCATCGAGCTCAACTTCGGCTGCCCGCACGGCATGAGTGAGCGTGGCATGGGGTCGTCGGTCGGCCAGGTACCGGAATACATCGAGATGGTCGCGCGCTGGTGCAAGACCTATTCCAAACTGCCGGTGATCGTCAAGCTCACACCCAACATCACCGACATCCGCTATCCGGCCCGGGCGGCCAAGGCCGGCGGCGCCGATGCGGTCTCGCTGATCAACACCATCAACTCCGTGATGGGGGTCAACCTCGAGACCATGACGATGTCGCCCAGCGTCGGCAAGCAAGGTTCGCACGGCGGTTATTGCGGCACCGCGGTGCGCCCGATCGCGCTGAACATGGTGGCCGAGATCGCGCGCGACCCGCAGACCGCCGGCTTGCCGATCTCCGGCATCGGCGGCGTGCACACCTGGCACGACGCGGCCGAGTTCATCGCGCTGGGCGCAGGCACGGTGCAGGTCTGCACCGCCGCCATGGTGTACGGCTTTCGCATCGTGCAGGACATGTGTGACGGCCTGTCGAACTTCATGGACGAGCAGGGTTACACCCGGGTGTCGCAGATGGTCGGCAAGGCGGTTCCCAGCATCACCGGCTGGAGCAACCTGAACATGAACCACGTCGAGAAAGCGGTCATCAACCAGGACAGCTGCATCCAGTGCGGCCGCTGCCATGTGGTGTGCGAGGACACCTCGCACCAGGCCATCTTCGCCACCAAGGACGGCAAGCGCCATTTCGAGATCAACGAAGCGGAATGTGTGGGTTGCAATCTGTGCGTTTCGATCTGCCCGGTGCCCGAGACGATCACGATGCGTACGCTGGCCGGCGGCGAGATCGACCAGCGCACCGGCAAGCCGGTGCCGGGCCACTACGCCAACTGGACCACCCATCCGAACAATCCGATGCGGGTCGCGGCCAAGGACGCCGTGCCCAGCCTATGATGCCCCATTGATTCCAATCGAAGCAGAGGTAAACCCATGAACTCCATCCTGATTCGCGGCGGCACGGTCGTCAATGCCGACCGCCAGTTCAAGGCCGACGTGTTGTGTGTCGACGGCAAGATCCACAGTGTCGGCGACAAGCTCGACAAGCCGTCCGGCACCAAGACCATCGACGCCAGCGGCCAGCTGGTCATGCCCGGTGGCATCGACCCGCATACCCACATGCAACTGCCCTTCATGGGCACCGTGGCGGTGGACGACTTCTACGATGGCACGGCAGCGGCACTGGCCGGCGGCACGACGTCCATCATCGACTTCGTCATCCCCAATCCGCAGCAGCCGCTGATGGACGCCTACAAGCAGTGGAAAGGCTGGGCCGAGAAGGCCGCCGCCGACTACGGCTTCCACGTCGCGGTGACCTGGTGGAGCGAAGGCGTGCACGCCGACATGGGCAAACTGGTCAAGAACGAAGGCATCAACAGCTTCAAGCACTTCATGGCCTACAAGAACGCCATCATGTGCGACGACGAGACACTGGTGAACAGCTTCAAGCGCGCGCTCGAACTCGGCGCCATGCCCACCGTGCACGCCGAGAACGGCGAACTGGTCTACCTGCTGCAGCAGGAGGTCATGAAGATGGGCATCACCGGCCCAGAAGGCCATCCGCTGTCGCGCCCGCCGATGGTCGAGGGCGAGGCGGCCAACCGCGCGATCGCGCTCGCCGACGTGATCGGCGTACCGATCTACGTGGTGCATGTATCCTGCATCGAGTCGGCCGAAGCCATCGCCCGTGCCCGCGCGCGCGGCCAGCGCGTCTACGGCGAGGTGCTGGCCGGCCACCTGGTGGTGGACGACTCGGTCTACCGCAACCCGGATTTCAAGGCGGCCGCCGCGCATGTGATGAGCCCGCCGTTCCGGCCCAAGGGCAACCAGGAATTCCTGTGGCGCGGCCTGCAATCGGGCAACCTGCACACCACCGCCACCGACCACTGCGTGTTCTGCGCCGAGCAGAAAGCCGCCGGCAAGGACGACTTCGGCAAGATCCCGAACGGTACCGGCGGTGTCGAGGAACGCATGGCCGTGATCTGGGACCAGGGCGTCAATACCGGCCGCCTGACACCCAGCGAGTTCGTCGCCGTCACCTCGGCCAACGCCGCAAAATTGTTCAACATCTACCCGCGCAAAGGCAGCGTCAGTGCCGGCGCCGACGCCGACATCGTGGTCTGGGATCCGGAAGGCACGAAGACGCTGTCGGTCAAGACCCAGCGCAGCAAGGTCGACTTCAACATCTTCGAAGGCATGACGGTGCGTGGAGTTCCGAGCCACACGCTGAGCCGGGGCAAGCTGGTGTATGCCAAGGGCGAATTGCGCGCGGAGAAAGGCGCCGGCCAATACGTCAAGCGTCCCGCCTTCGGCAGCAACTTCGAGGCGGGCAGCAAACGCGCCGAGGCGACCCGGCCGACCGCCGTCAAGCGCCCGGCCACCAAACGCAAGGCGAAGGCCTGAGCAGTCGACCAGGCCCCCAGCGCAACCATCGAATCGAGGACAAGCACATGAACGAAGCCGTGATGGACACGAAGAAAACCACGCCCGACATCGACGCGGTGCGTATCGACGGCGAGCGCCTGTGGGGCTCGCTGATGGAACTGGCGCAGATCGGCGCCACGCCCAAGGGCGGCGTGTGCCGCCTGACGCTGACCGACCTGGACAAGCAGGGCCGCGACCTGGTCCTTTCCTGGGCCCGGGAAGCCGGCATGACGGTCACGATCGACAAGATCGGCAATGCCTTCATGCGCCGCGCCGGCCGCAACAACGCGCTGCCGCCGATCGTCACCGGAAGCCACATCGACACCCAGCCCACCGGCGGCAAGTTCGACGGCAACTACGGCGTGCTGGCCGGTATCGAGGTGGTGCGTACGCTGAACGATCACGGCATCGAGACCGAGGCACCGATCGAGGTCGCGTTCTGGACCAACGAGGAAGGTTCGCGTTTCGTGCCGGTCATGATGGGTTCCGGCGTGTTCGCCAAGGCCTTCACGCTGGAGCACGCCTACGCGGCCAAGGACACGGCGGGCAAGTCGGTCAAGGAAGAGCTCGAACGCATCGGCTACATCGGCACCGAAGAGCCGGGCCAGCACCCGATCGGCGCCTATTTCGAGACCCATATCGAGCAGGGCCCGGTGCTGGAAGACAACGATGTCACGATCGGCGTGGTGCAAGGTGTGCTCGGCATCCGCTGGTTCGACTGCACCGTGACCGGCATGGAGGCCCATGCCGGCCCGACGCCGATGGCACTGCGCAAGGACGCATTGCAGGTGGCCACGCACCTGATGCAGGAAGTGGTCGCTGCCGCCCTGCGCCACAAACCCCATGGCCGTGGCACGGTCGGCATGGTGCAGGTGCATCCGAACAGCCGCAACGTGATTCCGGGCCAGGTCAAGTTTTCGATCGACCTGCGCAATGCCACCGATGCACTGGTCGACACCATGGCGGACGAGGTCAAGGCCTTTGCCGCCAAGCTTTCGAAAGACAGCGGCCTGCCGATCGAGATCGAGCAGGTGTCGGGTTATCCGGCGCAGGCGTTTCACAAGGACTGCGTCGATGCGGTCGCGCGCGCAGCAGCCAAGCTGGGTTACTCCAACATGCCGGCGGTATCCGGCGCCGGTCACGATGCGGTCTACATGGCGCAGTTGGCGCCGGCCGGCATGATCTTCATCCCGTGCAAGGACGGCATCAGCCACAACGAGATCGAGGATGCCAAGCCGGAGCACATCACCGCCGGCTGCAACGTGCTGCTGCATGCGATGCTGGAGCGCGCCGGCACATAAGTTGCGTGCATGTCGAGTGCAGCCTCGGGCCCAGTCAGCCAGCCGCTGGCCTGGATGAGACCCTACCGCAACCGCGAGCGCTGACATGACCCTGGAACACAGCCGCGCGGCGCATAATGCGTCGCCATCTCCCGACGCGGCATGTGCTGCCGCGCACCGATGAGCCGCCTGCCGCCGCGGGCCCAGAACAACAACAATGACCCAATACCGTTGATGAACCTGCCCTCTTCCGAATCCAACCAGTCCGTACTCGCTGTCGATGTCCGACAGGCGTCGCTGATCTACAACCCGCATGAGGCGCCGGTGCATGCGCTGAGCGATGTCGACCTGGCCATCCGCCCGGGCGAATTCGTCTCGCTGATCGGCCCGTCCGGTTGTGGCAAGACCACCTTGTTGCGGGTGATCGCCGATCTCGAACACATCACCTCCGGTCAGGTGCTGGTCAACGGCATGTCACCCCATGAGGCACGGTTGCAGCGTGCGTATGGGTATGTTTTCCAGGCGCCGGGCCTGTTTCCCTGGCGCACCGTGCTGGGCAATGTCAAGCTGCCACTGCAGATTCACGGCCGCAGCGCCAGCGAATGTGATGCGATCGCGCGCGAGCAGCTGAGCCGGGTCGGCCTCTCCGGCTTCGAGTCCAAGTACCCCTGGCAGCTCTCCGGCGGCATGCAGCAACGCGTGTCGATCGCGCGCGCCTTGTCCTTCGAGCCGCGCATCCTGATGATGGACGAGCCGTTCGGTGCGCTCGACCCCGAGACGCGCGAGAACATGCAGCTGTTCCTGCTCGAGCTGTGGGAAGCGGAGCACATGACGGTGTTCTTCGTCACGCACGACATG
>JBFIDI010000445.1:0-4795 GCA_041581405.1 Burkholderiaceae bacterium | reverse complement strand
GCCGCCAGCAGCAGTTCGACCAGCTTTTCGTTCGGGTCGTCCAGGCTGCGGTAGATCACGGCCTGTGCCGGCACGGCGGCCGGCAGCCGCAGCTTGAGTTCGCCGTCGGGGAAGCGGTGGCGTTCGATGCAGCAGGCGGGCAGGCCGGCGGCGTGCGCGAGCCGCGTCGCGGCGCCTTCCTGGTCGTCGAAATACAGCAGCATGGTGGGTCGGGTTTCAGAACTCGGTGACCACGCGCGGCACGTCGGCGGCAACACCGATCGTGTAGCCGCTGGCGGCGTCGCAGGCCTGGCGTGCGAACGCGGCGTCGGCCGGGTAGGCCGCATGCACCCGGTACAACACGTCGCCGGGTACGACGGCCTGTCCGAGCCGGCAGGTCAGGTCGACACCGGCCGTCTTGACCTTGGGTGCGCCGGCCAATCCGGCGATACGCGCCAGCTGCAGGTTGTCGATGCCGGTCACCACGCCGGCGGTCGTGGCCCGCACGTCGAATGCGTGAGCACCGAGCGCGGGTCGCCGGTGGTCGAAGTCCTTCGCGCCTTGCGCGGCGATGATGGCGTTCATTCGTGTCAGCGCGCGGCCGCTGGACAGGATCTCCCGCGCGATCTCCAGGCCTTGCCCGCCACGCACGCCGGGCGACCATTCGATCATGCGGCCGGCCAGGCGCAGCGCCTTCTCGCGCAGGTCGACGGGTGCCAGCGGGTCGTTGTGCAGCACCCGCATCACGTCACGCGCCTCGAGCACCGGGCCGATGCCCTGGCCGATCGGCTGGCGACCATCGGTGATGACGACTTCCAGGTGCAGGCCGATGCGCGCGGCGACGTATTCGAACAGGCGCCGCAGCCGCTGCGCCTGCTCCATGCTGCGGACCTTGGCGCTGGGGCCGATCGGAATGTCGAGCAACAGATGGCTCGAGCCGGCCGCGACCTTCTTGGACAGGATGGACGCCACCATCTGCCCGGGTGAATCGATGCCCAGCGGCCGCTCGACGGCGATCAACACGTCGTCGGCCGGCGACAGGTCGGCCGTCCCGCCCCAGGCCACGCAACCGCGCTGGCTGCGCACGATGTCGCGCAGTTGTTCCAGGCCCAGCTCGACCCGGGCCAGTACCTCCATCGTGTCGGCGGTTCCGGCCGGCGAGGTGATGGCGCGCGACGAGGTCTTGGGACACAGCAGGCCGTGTTCGGTCACGATCGGCACCACCAGCATCGACGTGCGGTTGCCCGGGATGCCGCCGATGCAGTGCTTGTCCACCACCAGGTCCGCATGCCAGTTTAGCCGGCGGCCGCTCTGGACCATGGCTCGGGTGAGGAAATACACCTCCTCGCGATCCAGCTCGTTGCGGTGCGTGGACACGACGAAGGCCGTCAGCTCGATCTTGGAGTACTGGTGCGAGGCGATGTCCGCGATGATGGCGGTGTAGTCGTCCTGGTCGAGCCGCTCGCCGGCGATCTTGCGGTTCAGTGCGGCGATCGAGGCGGGTTGTTCGGCGTGCCAGACACTGGCCGTGTGGCCGTCCGCGACGCCGAGCTGGGCGAACGCATCCTCCGACAGGCCGAGCTCCTCGCATCCGACGATGGACGGATCGTCGACGACGTTGAGCGTGGCCAGGATGCGCCGTCCGTTGGCATGCACCGAAATCTTGCTCAGGGCCTGGAAACCTTCGGCACGGTACAGCGGGCAGTCGCGGTGCAGGTAGGCGACGTTCTCGCGGTAGGTGTCGATGCCGATGCGACGGATCGCCAGCGTCGAGCGAGGCGATGGGCGGGTCGGCGTTCCGTTGGTGGCGGCTGCGGGGTCCATGACCGAAGACTACACGGAAACGGCGCCGCGCCCCGTCACGGCGCGGCGCGGCGCGACAACCAGGCCAGCAGGCGTGCGCGTGCAGGCCCCAGCTGCTTGTACGCCAGCACGGCCTCGGACATGGACTGCAGCGCGAGCAGCATTCGCTGCGCGCCGACGGGCTCGACCACGGCGTCGGTCAACGGCTGGAGCTGGACGCGGATCGTGAACACGCGTTGCCGGGTCGGACCGCCGTCGGCGGCCGGCACTGCGAACAGGCTCTGGCGCTCGGAGCGCAGGTAACACTGGCGGGCGAAGGCCTCGGGATCGTCCGTCTGCGGCCACGGCGTCGCCGGCTGCCGCCGGGGATGGCGGTCGTGCAGCGGGGAGGCGCTGATGGTCCAGACCCGGCGTTCCCAGTCGCCGTCCCCGGCGAGCAGGCGCAACAGCTGGGGCCAGCGCTGGTTCAGCGCCGCGGCATCGGCGACGGGCGCGTGGATGGCCATCAGGTCCCGGCCGATCTTGTCCTGCGGATCCCAGCCGCTGGGGACGCAGACACACATCCAGGGCACGCGGCCGCTGTCCAGGTCGAGTACGGCAAGGTCCTGTTCGAACGCCAGCGCCAGCGGCGTATCGGGCGACAGGTGGCCCATGCCGTCGCGCGCGGCCTGGGCCCAGATCGCCGCTATGGCCGCGCGGGCATCGAATCCCGGCACGCAGGCGATGGACGTGCCGGCCGCGTGGACCAGCCGCTTTTCGTCGAACAGGGCACTGCCGGGCTGCAGCACATGCAGGTGCGGTTCGCCGCCATGCATCCGGCGCAGGCCGGGTTGCATGCGGAACGGAACGTCGATCTGGCGCGGGTCGAAGGCCATCATCGGATCGGGGGCATTCACCGCGTGCCGGGGCACGCGCGAAAAAGGCTCCTTGCGGAGCCTTGTCGGTGTCGCGGCGACCGGTCGGTCAGACGCGGCGGCGGTATTCGCCGGTACGGGTGTCGATCTCGACCTTGTCGCCCTGGGATACGAACAGCGGGACACCGATCTCGAAGCCGGTGGCGATCTTGGCCGGCTTGAGCACCTTGCCCGAGGTATCGCCCTTGACGGCGGGTTCGGTCCAGGTGATCTCGCGCTCGACGCTGGTCGGCAGTTCGACCGAGATCGCCTTGCCTTCGTAGAACACCACTTCGAGCGGCATGCCGTCTTCGAGGTAGTTCAGCGTGTCGCCCATGTTCTCGGACTCGACTTCATACTGGTTGTAGTCGGCATCCATGCAGACGTACATCGGGTCGGCGAAGTAGGAGTACGTGCATTCCTTCTTGTCCAGGATGATCTGGTCCATCTTGTCGTCGGCCTTGAACACGACCTCGGTACCGAAGTTGTTCAGCAGGCTCTTGAGCTTCATGCGCACGGTGGCGGAATTGCGGCCGCCGCGGCTGTATTCGGTCTTCAGGACCACCATCGGGTCCTTGCCGTGCATGATCACATTGCCGGCACGGATTTCTTGCGCGATTTTCATACGGGTTTCCCATCAATGGCCGCGCGACGGGCGCACCGCGGAGATGCGATGCAAGAATGGACCCGTGACTGCGGTGGATCGTTGCGGCCCGGGCCGTGGATGGCCAGGGGTTTTCCGCAAAGCCTTGAATTTTAACGGCTTTCGCCTGCCGGCCCGATCCGGTGGCGGATCGACCCGACAAATGCGGTCAACCGGGTGGCGAGATCGGGCTGTTCCCACAGTCGCTGACGCGCCTGCATCACCCACGGCGACCACGCGGCCGGCTCCAGCAGGGGCAGGGCGGCGCCGTCGATGGCGTTCCAGGCACGGTGCGCGGCACGCACCGGTGCCGGAGCCTCCAGCACGTCGAGAAAGGCGTTGAGCTTGGCGTGGTGGGCGTCGTCGTGTTGCGGATAGATCTGCCAGACGAAGGGTTTGCCCGCCCACAAGGCGCGCACCACCGAGTCTTCGCCGCGCACCAGGTTCATGTCGCAGGCCCACAACAGGTGGTCGTAGTCGGCTTGGGTCAGCGGCGGCAGGAAGTCGACGACCAGTCCCCGCGCGCCGGCGCCGTCACCGGGCGGCAACCCCAGGGCCCGGACCGCGGCCGCGGCGCGGCCGGCCGTGACCAGCAGCCGGGTGGGGCGCTCCGCGGCCTGCCATTGCGCGAGCAGACCGGCCAGCGCGGCCGGTTCGTAGCAGAACAGCGACACCAGCTGTTCGCCATGCCAGGCGATGCCCTGCCTGGCCAGCCAACCGGCCCGGTCGAATCCGGCCTGCCGCTGGCCCAGGTCCGGTTCGCGCAACAGGCCGCCGCTGGCGGGCGTGAAGCCGGGATAGAAGAAGTGCTTGGTACAACCCCGCGCCGGCCCCTGCATGACCGGGGACGGCAAGCGGTGCGCGCGCGCGGCATACGGCTCGGCCGTCAGGTATTCCAGGTTGATCCAGGCCGGGGCAGCGGTGTGCGCGGCGTCGTGCAGGTGATGGGCCAGGAAGACTTCGGGCAACGCGCAGCCGAACGCCTCGACCCAGGTGTCGGCCGGCTCCAGCGCCGACAGGATGGCCGGGTCGACGGCCTGTTGCCAGGGCCGCACCGAGACGCCGCGCCACTGCCCCTGCAGTGCGCCCGGCGCCATCCATGGCAGCGCCGACGGGTCGTCGACCCACAGCCGCACCTCCCGGCCACGACCGGCAAGATCGGCCGCCAGGCGCCAGCAGATGCCGATGTCGCCGTAGTTGTCGATCACCTGGCAGAAGATGTCCCAGCGCTTGTCGGAAAGCATGCGCAGGATTGTCCACAATATGGCCATGCCCAAGCCCCCTGCCAAAGACCCGTCGGCCGTCGTCACCCCCGCGGCCGAACCTCCGGCCGCGGCCACCGAGGCCGACGCCCGCGGCGCGACCGGTGCGCCTGCCGATGCGTCCGGCCACGATGCACAGGTGCTGGCCGAGGTCGCGGCGCTGCCGGGCCTGCCCGGCGTCTACCGGTTCTTCGACGCCGCCGGCGAGGTCTTGT
>JBFIDI010000444.1:0-4799 GCA_041581405.1 Burkholderiaceae bacterium | reverse complement strand
GGCCGGCGACGCCGCCGAGCCTGCGCCGGCAGCCGGTCCAACCGGTTCGGCCGACCAAGCCGGCCACGATGCAGCGCTGCTGGCCGAGGTCGCCGCGCTGCCGGGCCTGCCCGGCGTGTACCGGTTCTTCGACGCTGCCGGCGAGGTCTTGTATGTCGGCAAGGCGATCAACCTGAAGAAGCGGGTCTCCAGCTATTTCCGCAACAACCATGGCGGCACGCGTATCGGGCACATGGTGGGCCGCATCGCCCGCATGCAGACGACGGTGGTGCGCTCCGAAGCCGAGGCGCTGCTGCTCGAGAACAACCTGATCAAGACGCTGGCGCCGAAATACAACATCCTGTTCCGCGACGACAAGAGTTATCCCTATCTGAAACTCACCGGCAGGGGGCCGGCGGCGCTGTCGTCCCGTGCGGTGCGGGCCGCAGCCGACGCGGCGGTGTCGACCGCGGGCGACACCAAGGACGCGCCGCCGCAGCCGGGTGCGTTTCCCCGCGTGGCGTATTTCCGGGGTGCGGTGGAGAAGAAACACCGCTACTTCGGGCCGTATCCGAGTGCCTGGGCGGTCAAGGAAAGCATTCTGCTGATCCAGAAGCTGTTCCGGCTGCGCACCTGCGAGGACACGGTGTTCAGCAATCGCACCCGGCCCTGCCTGCTGTACCAGATCAAGCGATGTTCGGCCCCGTGTGTCGGCCATGTCGGGCCCGAGGCCTATGCGCAGGACGTGGCCCATGCCGAGCGCTTCCTCGAAGGCGACGCCGGCGAGGTGCTGGCCGAGCTCGAGGCCCGCATGCTGGCCCATGCCGAGAAACTGGAGTTCGAGGCGGCGGCCGAACTGCGCGACCAGGTCGCGGGCCTGTCCAACGTGTTGCACCAGCAGTCGATGGAGAACGTATCGGACCGGGACGTGGACATCCTGGCCGTCAAGGTCCAGGGCGGCAAGGCCTGTGTCAACCTGGCCATGGTGCGGGGCGGGCGCCATCTGGGCGACCGCGCGTATTTTCCGGTGCATGTCGACGATGCCTCGGTGATGCACGGCGCGCAGGACGATGCGACCGCCGCGGCGCTGCCGCTGGAGAACCAGGTGCTGGAGGCCTTCATCGCGCAGCACTATCTGGACGTGGCCATTCCGGGTTCGCTCATCACCAGTGCGCCGGTGCGCCCGGCGCTGGTGCAGGCGTTGTCGGAGCAAAGCGGCGTGAAGGTGAGTGTGGTGCACCAGCCGCGCGAGCAGCGGCGCATCTGGCTCGAGATGGCGCAGACCAACGCCCAGCTGCAATTGGCGCGGCTGCTGGCCGAGGAGGGTTCGCAACAGGCGCGCACGCAGGCGCTGGCCCAGGCGCTGGACCTGCCGGGCGACGACCTCGACGGCTTGCGCATCGAGTGTTTCGACATCTCGCACACGGCCGGTGAGGCCACGCAGGCATCGTGTGTCGTGTTCCAGCACCATGCGATGCAGTCGGCCGAATACCGGCGCTACAGCATCGAGGGCATCACCCCCGGTGACGACTATGCCGCGATGCGCCAGGTGCTGACGCGGCGCTACGGCAAGTGGGTCGAGGCGACTCGGCTGGCGCAGGACCGGGGCGAGGCGGTCGCCCGTGGCGCGCGCCTGCCCGACCTGGTGCTGGTCGACGGCGGCAAGGGCCAGGTGGCGATGGCGCGCGAGGTGTTCGAGTCGCTGGGGCTGGACCTGTCGCTGATCGTCGGGGTCGAGAAAGGCGAGGGGCGCCGGGTCGGCCTGGAGGAACTGGTGTTTGCCGACGGCCGCGACAAGGTCTACCTGGGCAAGGATTCGGCCGCGCTGATGCTGGTGGCGCAAATCCGCGACGAGGCCCACCGCTTCGCGATCACCGGCATGCGGGCGCGCCGGGCCAAGGTCCGTGTGGGCGGCGGCCAGTTGCAGGAAATCCCGGGCGTGGGTCCCAAGCGGCGTGCCCGGCTGCTGCAGCGATTCGGCGGCGTGCGGGGTGTCGGGCTCGCCAGCATCGACGATCTGGCGACGGTGGAAGGGGTTTCGCGGGCACTGGCCGAGGAAATCTACCGTGCCTTGCACTGAGCTTGCCTGAGCTCTCGCGCGGGCCGGGCGAAACCGGCTTGCGCCATGCCACAATTCGCCCATGTTTCTGACGATTCCGACCATCATGACCTGGACGCGCATCGTCGCGATTCCTCTCATTGTCGGGATCTTCTACCTGCCGGACACCATGGTGACGATGCCGGTCAAGAACCTGACCGCGACCGTGATGTTCGTGTTGTTTGCCGCGACCGACTGGCTCGACGGCTTCCTGGCCCGCAAGCTCAACCAGACCTCGTCCTTCGGGGCCTTCCTGGACCCGGTGGCGGACAAGTTCCTGGTCTGCGCCTCGCTGCTGGTGCTGGTGCACCTGAACCGGGCCGACGTGTTCGTGGGACTGATCATCATCGGGCGGGAGATCGCGATATCGGCGCTGCGCGAATGGATGGCGCAGATCGGCGCCTCCAAGAGCGTGGCGGTGCACATGATCGGCAAGCTCAAGACGGTCGGGCAGATGGTGGCGATTCCGTTCCTGCTGTACGACGGCGTGTTGTTCGGGGTGATCCACACCCGGCAGTGGGGCCAGTGGCTGATCTGGGTGGCGGCCGTGCTGACGGTCTGGTCCATGGGTTATTACCTCAAGAAGGCCGTGCCGGAGATCCGGGCCCGGGTCAAATGACCGCACACCGGGTCCGCACCGTGGCCCGCGACGCGACATGACCCACGAAGCACAGGTCGACCGCTGGGTGCAGCTGATGCCCGTGGTGTTCGTGCTGATCTGGAGCACCGGCTTCATCGTCGCCCGATACGGCATGCCCCACGGGCCGCCGTTCCATTTCCTGGCCATCCGTTTCGCGTTGTCGGTGCTGTGTTTCCTGCCGTGGATCTGGCTGTCGCGGTCGCGCTGGCCGACCACCGGTATTCAATGGCGGCACCTCGCCATCACCGGGGTGTTGATGCATGCCGGTTACCTGGGCGGTGTCTGGGCCGCGGTGAAGGCCGGCATGGGCTCGGGTGTGTCGGCACTGGTCGTCGGCCTGCAGCCGGTGCTCACCGCCGTATGGGTGTCGGCCATGGGGACGCGGGTGAACGCCCGCCAGTGGGCCGGCCTGGCCCTGGGGTTGGCAGGCCTGGTACTGGTGGTGTCGGCCAAGTTCGGAGCGGGCAGCGCCGGAGACCGGGTCGACATGTTCAACCTGGCCATCGTCGCGATCGGCCTGTTGTCGATCACGGCGGGCACCTTGTACCAGAAGCGGTACGTGGCGCCCTGCGACGTGCGCACCGCCAATGCGATACAACTGGGCAGTGCGTTCCTGGTGACACTGCCGCTGGCGCTGCTCGAGCGCGAATCCATGGTCTGGAACGGCGAGTCGATCGGTGCCATGGCCTGGTCGGTCCTGGTGCTGACGCTGGGCGGCAGTTCGTTGCTGTATCTGCTGATACAACGTGGTGCCGCGACCTCGGTCACCAGCCTGCTGTACCTGGTGCCACCGGTTGCGGCGGTGCTGGCATGGCTGCTGTTCGGCGAGCCGATCACCGTGTTCACGATGCTGGGCATGGCGATCGCGGCACTGGGGGTGAGCCTGGTGGTGCGACGCCAGGCATGACCGGGCGGCGCATGCCGTAATGCAATGGGAAGGTGGCCTCATGGCCGCCGATATGGATCAACGATGACGAGGACAAGCAACATGGGCAAGAAGAAGATCGCGGTGATCGCCGGTGACGGCATCGGCAAGGAAGTGATGCCGCAGGGCCTGCGGGTGATGGAGGCGGCGGCCGACAAATTCGGCATCGACCTGCAGTTCGACCACTTCGACTTTTCGAGCTGGGACTACTATGAGCGGCACGGCACCATGCTGCCGGACGACTGGAAGGACCGGATCGGCGGGCACGACGCCATTTATTTCGGCGCCGTCGGCTGGCCCGACAAGATCGCCGACCATGTGTCCTTGTGGGGCTCGTTGCTGCTGTTCCGGCGCGAGTTCGACCAATACATCAACCTGCGGCCGGCACGACTGATGCCGGGTATCGTCGCGCCCGTCGTGCGGCGCGACGGCAGCCGGCGCGAACCGGGCGAGATCGACATGTACATCGTGCGCGAGAACACCGAGGGTGAATACTCCAGTGTCGGCGGGCGCATGTTTGCCGGCACCGAGCGCGAGATCGTGATGCAGGAGACCGTGATGTCGCGTGTCGGCGTGGATCGGGTGTTGCGCTTCGCGTTCGAACTCGCGCGTTCGCGTCCGAAGAAACACCTGACCAGCGCCACCAAGTCCAATGGCATCGCGATCACGATGCCGTACTGGGACGAGCGTGTCGCCCTGATGGCCCAGGAATACCCGGACGTCACCGTCGACAAGTTCCACATCGACATCCTGACGGCGCATTTCGTGCAGCGCCCGGACTTCTTCGACGTGGTCGTGGCCAGCAACCTGTTCGGCGACATCCTCAGCGACCTGGGGCCGGCGTGTACCGGCACCATCGGCATCGCGCCGAGTGCGAACCTGAATCCGACGGGCGCGTTTCCGTCGCTGTTCGAGCCGGTGCATGGATCGGCCCCCGACATCGCGGGCAAGGGCGTCGCCAATCCGATCGGACAGATCTGGTGCGGCGCGATGATGCTCGACTTCCTGGGCCATCGCGAGGCGCATGACGCCGTGTTGTCGGCGATCGAGGCGGTGCTGGCGCCTGCCAGCGGCGCGCCGCGCACGCCCGACATCGGCGGCACGGCAACCACGGCGGACCTGGGCAAGGCCATCGAGCAGGCCGTGCGCGGCTGACG
>JBFIDI010000443.1:0-4810 GCA_041581405.1 Burkholderiaceae bacterium | reverse complement strand
TACCTGCAGCAGATGTTGTCCGCCAGCAGCGGCAACGTCACGCAGGCCGCCAAGGCGGCCAAGAAGAACAGGCGCGCCTTCTTCGAGCTGATGCGCAAGCACGACATCGAGCCCGGTCAGTTCCGCGACATCCCCCACTAGGGACACGCCGCGAATGCGCCGCAGCGACGGCCGCAGACGCGGCCCTGGCGCCTGCCGACCCTGTTCACCCGAGCGCCCAACCGATCACCGCTTCGCGCCGGCACGGCACGCCACCCGAAGACCATCGACCCCCCGCATCCGGCGCACCGGGTGTATCGCGCATGCGCCGCGGCAAGCCACCCGGCCTCGGCCGCGCCGGGTGACACGCCAGGCGCCGGATGAAAAGATCCACCTGCAGGACAAAAATGTCCACCGGGCGGAGCATGCGCCAAGAAGCGTTTCCAGGTGCCCGACACGGGTTTGTACCGACGGACAAAAAGCACCGGCCCGACGCCGGGATCAATGCGCCGAGTCCATACGAATCAGGCACTTGGCGCCCTGCGCCCGATGGCATGGCTATTGCTGGCAGTACACGCGTAAACGATTGATTGGCGATGAACAACGCCCCCGATCTGCACACTTTGGTATGCAACTTGGCCCGCTACCTGCGCGACAACCCTGAAGCCTCCGATTCTGCGGAAGGAATATGTCGCTGGTGGTTCGCGGATGGGATGGTCGTGGCGGCGGACGAACTGGACAAGGCATTGTTTTGGATGAAGCAGAGCGGATTGATAACGGAGACAGTGGCAGCCGACGGCCGGGTGCGTTATCGCCGTTGCTGCAGCGACGCACAACTCGACGCGGTGGCGGCCACATGCGACCGGACCCATGCAGCGGGTACACCATGAACAACAGGCGTAGCGCACAGGAGGTTCCCATGGAATCCGTGCCAGCGGACAGGTCCTGACGCCATGGCCAGCATCTCCGCCATCCATGCGCTGACAAGCGGACTCGCACAGCACCTCTCGCGTGCCTACCAGCGGAGCCCGGTCGTCGGCATCACCTGCAAGTTCGAACCGACCGGCGTATCCGACTTCAAGAAACTCGACGGTCAGGACACCAAACTCACGCTGCTGCTGTACCGCATCACGCACAACGAGCACCAGCGCAACCGGCCGCCATCGAGCCTGCCTTCCGGCACGCCGGTCCCGTTGACCGTCAATGTGCACCTGCTGCTCAGCATCTGGGCCGACACCGCGCTGAAGGAACAGAGCCTGCTGGCCTGGGCCATGCGCGAACTGCATCTGCACCCGGTGCTGGACCGCAGCCTGTTCGCCGATGTCGGGGCGTATGCGGCGGGTGATCTGGTGGCGCTGACACCGGAGGACCTGACGCTGGACGACCTCAGCAAGTTGTGGCAGGTGCTGGTGCCGCCACTGCGGCCGTCGCTGGGCTACGTGGCGCGCAACGTGAAACTCGACCTCGACACCGAGCCGGACAACGCACCGGTGGTCGCCACCCGGATCACGCTGGACGACGACGTGCTCGCGCCGGCGGAAGGCGCGCGATGAACGAAACCCTGGAACGCCGCGTGTTTGGCGCCATCGAATTCGTCGACGACCTGACCGACACGCGTGTGCGCGATCCGCTGCACATCCGCGCACCGGGCGTCGGATGGCTGCGCAACCGCTCAGGCCTTTATGTGATCCGCGAACTGGACGGCCATGCGGCTTACACGCGCCAGTTCGACGATGCGCCGTCCACCCCGGTCCGTTCAGACTTTTCCTTGCAGGTCGAAGACCCGCGCGGCCGCTACCTGCCGCGCACCGTCGCCTTGTCGCTGCCCCGCCTGCTCGGAACACCGGCATCGCCGGTGGCGGACGCCGACGATGTTTTCAGGCCGGTCCGCATCCGGCTCTGGCCCGCCGCCGCACTGCCGGTGCGCGCCCAATGGGCGATCCTGCGCCTGACGCTCGAAGTGGCCGGCACCAACCCACCGCAAGGCCTGGCCAACGTGATCGTCGAGACCCGGCCGCAAGTGGCCGGTCTGCTCGTGCAGCACACGATGACCGACCGCCATGGCGATGCACTGATCGTGATCGCCGGCGCGCCACCGGTATTGCCCGATGGCGGCCCGGCCGGGCTCACGCGTGAATTCTCCGCCGGCGTCACGCTGGTGCTCGACAGCCAGGTCGTTCGCAGCAGCGCAGCAAAGGCTGCGCCGCCGATTCCCGACCCGGCGCGGGTGCTGCGGCGCCGCGACGAGCAGCATGCCGAGGTTCGCACCGTCGCGCTGCAACACCAGGTCTTGTCCGCCGGCGCCACCCGGCGCCATGTGGAGAAGGTGACATGGCCCTGAAGCGGTTTCAGGATAGCCATTGATGCAAGGGTCCATGCCAAGGAGGTGAACTGTGCCCGAATACCTAGCACCAGGCGTTTATGTCGAGGAAGTCAGCTTCCGATCCAAATCCATCGAAGGCGTGGGTACCAGTACCTGCGCGTTTGTCGGGCCCACGCGCAAGGGTCCGAGCGGCTTGTCGCCAGAGCTGCTGACCAGCTTCGCCGACTTCGAGCGCATCTATGGCGACCTCGAGGATCTGGGCACCAGCAACAACCCGCTGCTGGGACGCAACTACGTCGCGCACGCGGCACAGGCATTCTTCAGCAATGGCGGCGCGCGACTGTACGTGGTGCGCGTGGTGGCCGGCGACGCGACCACTGCCACCGGCTCGGGTACGCCGGTGCTGGCTGCCCCCGCGCCCGACCCGGCTGCACCCGCCGGCACACCCGCGCCACGGCCTGCGGCCTGGTTCGAGGCACGCTTCGCGGGTGCGTTGTACGAAGGCGCCAGCGTCACGGTGCAACAGGTCGCACAACCCACCGGCCTGGCCGGGCTGCGCAATGCCCCGAACGGCTCCATCGCCCGCGTGTTGAACGCAGCTGGCACGGTCCAGGGCTTCTGGTCCAAGGCCGACGGAAGCTGGACACGCGGCAGCGCACTCGACGCCGCCGGCGCACCGGCCAGCACGGTGACCGATCTGCTGGCCGAATTCGAGGCCAGCACCCTCAGCGCCGACCTGTTGCTGCTCGACGTCACGGTGCAAACCCGCGCCGGTGACAACGCGCGATTCGAAGGGCTGGCGCTGGGTGCCCAGCACCCGATGTTCATCGGTACGCAGATGGCATTCGAGCCGGCGCGGCGCTCGGACCAGCTCACACTGGGCGTGGCATTGCGCTTCGGCGCGGGCACTCCGGCAGCCGACGCCCTGCTCGAAGGCCTGGGCGGCGGCGAGGCGGGCACTCCCGCCGAGGCCGGTGCACCGGCGCCAGAGCCGGCCAGGACGTTTGCGCTGACCGGCGGCGCCGACGGCGGCAGCCCGGGCGTGGGCGCCTACCGCGACGGATTCGGCCTGCTGGTCGGCCTGGAAGACGTGTCCATCGTTGCCGCACCCGGATACTCCGCCCGCTACAACCCGTCAGCCCTGGCCGACTACCAGGGCATACAGGACGCCCTGCTGACCCACGTGGCCGATCCGCGCCGCTACCGCATGGCCGTGCTCGACGCGCCGCCAGCGGCCACCGCCACCGAGATGCGCACGCTGCGCGGGCTGGTGGACTCCACGCGCGGCGCCCTCTACTACCCCTGGGTCATCGTCGCCAACCCGCTCGCCACACCGAGCCGCAACCTGCCAGCCGAGATCGCACTGCCACCCTCGGGTTTCGTCTGCGGCATCTATGCCCGCAGCGACGTCGAGCGCGGCGTGCACAAGGCACCTGCCAACGAAGTGGTGCGCGGCGCATTGCGCTTCGAGCCCTCCGTCAACTTCGGCCAGCAGGAGCTGCTCAACCCGATCGGCGTCAACTGCCTGCGCGCACTGCCCGGCCGTGGCCTGCGGGTCTGGGGCGCACGCACGATATCGAGCGACCCGGAGTGGAAATACCTCAACGTACGGCGCTATTTCAACTACCTGGGCGCCAGCATCGACCGCGGCACGCAGTGGGCGGTGTTCGAGCCCAACGGCGAGATGTTGTGGGCCAACGTGCGCGGCACCATTTCCGACTTTCTCTACAACGAGTGGCGCAACGCCGCGCTGCTCGGCAGCAAGCCGGAGGAGGCTTTCTTCGTGCGCTGCGACCGCACCACGATGACCCAGAACGACCTGGACAACGGCCGCCTGATCTGCCTGATTGGCGTGGCGGTCGTCAAGCCGGCCGAATTCGTGATCTTCCGCATCGGCCAGAAAACCGCCGACGCCAGGAACTGAGAACTGAAGGAGCGACGAGATGATTGCACGCGACACCCCTTACGGCGCCTTCAACTTCCAGGTCGACCTGGGCACCGGCGTGGCCGGCGGATTTTCCGATGTGTCCGGCCTGGTCACGGAAATGACGGTCGCCGAGTACCGCAACGGCAACGACGCCGAGAACCATGTCCGCAAGATCCCCGGCATTCACAAGGTCGGCGACGTGACGCTCAAGCGCGGCCTGATCGGCACCGCAGAGTTGTTCGACTGGATCAAGCAGACCCGCACCGAAGGCCACAAGGCCAAGCGCACGGTGGTGATCCACCTGCAGGACGAGGCGCGCGAGGGCCCGGTCGCGACCTGGCGGCTGCAAGGCGCCATGCCGCTCAAGTACACCGGCCCGACGCTGGCCGGCAAGGGTGGCGGCGACGTGGCGATGGAAGAACTGGTGCTCTCGTGCGAGGGTTACCTGGTCGAGTAGACCGCTTCTTCACCTGCCCACCATGCTGCTGTCCCGCCCACGACCCGGCCTGAGCTTCGAGCTGGCGCCATCCGCCGCCGTGCATCCGCTGCGTACCGACGTGGCCTGCATGGTGGGTACGGTC
>JBFIDI010000442.1:0-4820 GCA_041581405.1 Burkholderiaceae bacterium | reverse complement strand
GATTGAAACTGTGCGCCGCCTTGAGCACCTGTTCGTAAGCCGGCAAGGCCAGTTGCGCGCCAACCAGATGCGCGGCTTGCTTCTCATGCGCAGCGAAGGCGGTCAGCAGGAAGTCGACGTCGCTGTGCTCGAAGTTGTAGGTGGACTGTTCTTTTTCATTCTGCAGGTAGACGTCTCCGTAAGTCGTGCCTTCGGTCCACTTCAGCTTGTAGACGTTGTCGACGTCCTGCAGATACATCGCCAGCCGCTCGAGTCCGTAGGTGATCTCGCCGGTGACCGGTCGGCAGTCGATTCCGCCGACCTGCTGGAAGTAGGTGAATTGCGTCACTTCCATGCCGTTGAGCCAGACCTCCCAGCCCAGGCCCCAGGCGCCCAAGGTCGGGTTCTCCCAGTCGTCTTCGACGAAGCGCACGTCGTTGCGGCGCAAGTCCAGGCCGAGTTCCTTCAGCGAGCCCAGGTACAGGTCCAGGATATTGGCCGGTGCCGGTTTCATCACGACCTGGAACTGGTAGTAGTGCTGCAGGCGGTTGGGATTTTCGCCATAACGCCCGTCCTTGGGACGGCGACTGGGTTGCACATAGGCAGCGTTCCAGGGCTCCGGGCCGATGGCACGCAGGAACGTGGCGGTGTGGGATGTTCCTGCCCCCACCTCCATGTCGTACGGTTGCATCAGCACACAACCCTGCGCATCCCAATAGGACTGCAGCTTCAGAATGATTTGTTGGAAAGTCAGCATGGGATCTCGAATGGGAATGGCGTGACGACGACGCGGGACCGAACCCGGCTGCGAAACGGCCAGGTACTGGCGCCGTCGAGTGGCACACACAGGCACCGGACCGACTCACGCTTGCCTGGTGATTTTAGGGCTATCGGCGCGAACGGCCGCGCCGTGCAATCCATGCGGCCAGAACCACCATCGATGCGCCGAGCCACAATGGCCAAAGCCCGAACCGCGAGGCCCACCAGGCAAAGGGCGTCAAGCCCTCTCGGCCTTGTACCGATCCCTCCAAAACGCCGCGGGTCAATCGCGGCAGCCTCTGCGTCACCTGCCCCTGGTGGTCGATGATCGCGGTTTCTCCGGTGTTGGTCGCCCGGATGAACGGACGCTCGAACTCCAGCGCGCGCATGCGCGAGATGTTCAGGTGTTGATCAATCGCCACGGTATTGCCGAACCAGCCGATATTGCTGACATTGACAAAAATCGTCGGGGCCTTGGCCGGTTCGTCGAATCGTTGCGCCAGTTCCTCGCCGAACAAATCCTCATAACAGATGTTGGGTGCCAGCCGCTGGCCCTGCCATTCGAATGAGGCCTGGCCTACATCGCCGCGACTGAAATCCCCCAGCGGAATGTTCATCATGTTGGTGAACCAGCGGAAGAGGGGCGGAATGAATTCGCCGAATGGCACCAGGTGGTGTTTGTCGTAACGATACGGCGCCAACGCAGGCTCTCCCGGCCCTTCGTCGGGCCGCATGCCGACGACGGAATTGGTGTATCCGCCCGCATCGTCCAACAGCGGTAATCCGAACAATGTGGCCTGGGTTCCTTGCGCATACCTGCGCTTGAGGGCCTGCCAATAACCTTCCGGCAGGTCCTGGGGCAACAAGGGTATGGCGGTTTCCGGCGCAACAACCAAGGGGGCGGTCGCGATCGACATCTGCTCTCCGTACCAGCGCAAGGCATCGACGACACCGGTTCCGGGCTGGAATTTTTCGTTCTGCGCGATGTTCCCCTGCAGCAGGGCCACCTGCAGGCGCGCGCCCGCGCTGCTGTAGGTGGCGGGCGTCCAGGCCATGACGGCACAGATCGCCAATGCGAGAGCCGGCATCCACAGGCGATGGCCGAGCAGCGGTTTTCGCAGCCAGATGGCCAACAGAGCGGCGATGAATGCAAGCATCGCCGCGATACCGTATGCGCCGACAAACCGGGCAAAACGTGCAAGCCCGTCGACGTGGGCGTAAGCTGCCGCGCCCCAGCCAAACCCGGTGAACAAGATGCCGCGGGCCAGTTCAGCCAGCAGCCACAAGGACGCAAACAATGCGGCCGCCGCCAGTGTCCCGGCGGGCCGAAGCGCCGCGTAACAATAGGCCGCGAGAGCGTAATACAGGGACAGGACAGCGGCCAGCGCCCATACCGCCAAGGCGGCCACCCAGCCAATCAGGCCGGCGTAGGTGTTCATGGCCACAAACAACCACCAGAAGGTCGCACACAACCAGGCGGTGGCAAATGTCCACCCAATGGCCGCAGCCTGGCGGGCATGGGGCACACGATCGAGTTGCCAGGCCAGTGCGGCCATTGCGATCAGTTGCAGGATGCCGCTGGACTGCCCGCTCCATGGCGCCGCCATCGATACGCCATGCGCCCCACCAGCAAGGGCGGAAAGGAGTAACGCGGGCAGCAAGCGCAAGGCTCAGGGGACTTGCGGGGACACCTTGAACCACTTCACGGCGCCGCCTTTGGTGTGCAGCACGATGAAATGCAGGCCGGACCGGGTGTGGTGTTCACCGCGACGCGGCACATGGCCCATTTCATGCGCAATCAGTCCGCCAATCGTGTCGAAATCCAGTTCTTCGCCTTGCCCGTTGAACTTGACGCCGAAAGCGTCTTCGACCCGTTCGATCGGTGTGTCTCCACTGACGCGGTAAGTGCGATCAGCCAATCCGAAGATGTCGCCCTCGTCTTCCTCGATGTCGAACTCGTCCTCGATATCGCCGACGATCTGTTCGAGGACATCTTCAATCGTGATCAAGCCAGCCACCCGCCCGAATTCGTCGATGACGATCGCCAGGTGGTTCCGGTTGCCGCGGAAGTCGCGCAGCAGGTCATTGAGCTTTTTGCTCTCCGGCACAAAGACCGCGGGACGAAGCAAGGCACGGACGCTGAATTCCGGTGCCCGCTGCAACTTGAGCAGATCCTTGGCCAGCAGAATGCCGATGATGTTTTCGCGCTCCCCATCGAATACCGGAAATCGCGAGTGTGCGGTGTCGATCACCACCCGGAGCAAATCGTCGGGTGGAGAGTCGATATTGACCAGGTCCATTCGGGTCGCCGGGACCATGACGTCACCGGCGGTCATGTCCGCCATACGGAGCACACCCTCGAGCATCACACGCGACTCGGTGCCGATGACATTGTTGTCCTCCGCATCGGCGAGAGCGGCGATCAGTTCCTCGGTGGAATCGGGACCCGGGTGAATGAATTCAGCGAGTTTCTGCAGGAACGAGCGTTTGTCCTCCCGCTCGGGGACGGGGCGCTCAGGATATGGTTCGGACACTGCCGTGGCACAGAAGTTGGAGAACCCCGAGGATACCGGATTGGCGTGCCATCGGGGAGGCGGAAAACATGCTTGTTGCAACGCGGCGTGCGGACGATCAGTCGGCAGGCCCTTTCTTCAAACCGTTCCAGCTTTGATTCCAGGACTTGATGGCGGCAAGCAGATCATGCAGTTGTTTGGATTGCGCCTTGAGTCGGTAGTCGATCTGGGCATAGTGGTCCTCGACAATCGCGGACATTCGGCTGCTCAGCGAGGCGGGCGCCAAACGAAGCAGTGCCTCGGAGTCGGCCCCCGTGCGCTCGATTACGGCTCCCGCATTGCGGGCGATACGCAACATCGCCGTGTTTTCGCTCAGGGCGTGGATCAGCATCCGGGAGGCCCCCTTGTTGCGGGCGTCCATCGCGGCACGCTCGAACAGCAGCGCACCGTAACCACGGCCGCGGGCGGACTTTTGGACCGATACGCCGAATTCTGCACATTCCGGCGTGCCTTTGGCCGGCACGATCGCCAGGTGGGCAACGGCAATCAGTTCGAGTTTGCGATTGGTGATACCCAGGATCTCATCGCGTTCGAAATCGAGATGGGCCGCATACCGTTGGATATGTTCGTCGTTGGCCACGAAGCCAAAACGCAGGTAACGGTCATGGGCATCGAGATGCAGCAGATGGCGCTCGATCTGGCTGCGATAACTCTCGCCCAGTGAACGAATCGGAACCACCAGCGCACGAACCGGCTCCAGCCAATCTTCGCCAGTAGCCGGCTCTTGTACGAGATACGGTAGAGCAGCCTCCCGCCCCGTACACAAATCTCTCTCAATCGATGTCATGGGACGAATATAAGGGTTTTCCCTAAGCCCGTGGACGATCAACGGAATTGGCATCCAGGCGTCGTGGGGGGAGACAGCCAGTTCACTGGTATCAGGGCGGAAAATTGCCCCATTCAAGTGCACAAACGTGTCATTCCTGCGCCAGACCAGGTCAATACCGACGATTGAGCCGCGATCAAGGACTTTGAGCTCAGCCCCTAAATTGACGCCAAAACAACACTATCGGCGGCTTGAGCCGGTTGCTTGTTGTTGCTGCACTCAGTCGACTTTTTGCTTCAGCATGGCCAGGCACTGTTGCATGATGCCGCTGTGCAGCGCCATCGCGACATGGGGCACACCGGGCGACAGTCGATTGTCTGCCCCGTTGAGTCGCGCGCTGGATGCGGGCGTGACGATGTTGTCGCAGTTGGAGTAGAAACAGGTGAATTTGCCCAGGCTTGTGGGGGACTCGCGCTCGGCCAGGCGCTTCAACCACTGGCTTGCATGGCGCATCTGGATCGCATTTTTCAACCAGCTTGGGTGTTCAAGCCAAGTTCCTACGCGAGTGCCGTGATGCGGCGATGCGATGGTGGCGACGTGGTGCACCTTTGCCAGATTCGCCTGGTCCGCAGCCACCCAGGCGCGCGCGACCAAACCGCCCATGCTGTGGCAAACCAGTAATGGCGGCTGTCCGGTCGCCAACGTGATGTCCTGAACCGCTTTGTCCAGCGTCCCGACGTAGT
>JBFIDI010000441.1:0-4824 GCA_041581405.1 Burkholderiaceae bacterium | reverse complement strand
CCAGCGCCTGGCGGAAAAAGGCTGGTTCGCCTGATCGATCGTGCTGGACCGGACCCGTGCCCAATCATGGATTGGTCGACAAGGGTCCGGCACACACACAAACAAGCGCGCTTGCGCAAGGCCTGTTCGCAGGCCTGGCAAGCGCGCTTTTTTGTGGGAGTTTCCAACGTGACTTGCCGGATGCGGCCATTCGCAGCCGCACGGTTTCATAGAAAGACCAACCCATGCTCAAACTCATAGCCAATCGGCTCGGTCAGGGGGTGATCACGCTTTTTGCGGTCTCCGTCCTGATCTTCATCTGTACGCAGATCCTGCCCGGCGACGTCGCCTCGGCGGTGCTCGGCCAGGGTGCGACACCCGAGGCCCTGGCCGCGTTCCGCAAGGAACTGGGCCTGAACGAACCCGCGTACCAGCGTTATTTCGACTGGTTGTGGGGCGCCGTGCGCGGCGACCTCGGCGTGTCGATGACCAACCAGCGCGTCATCATCGACGAACTGCTGCCACGGCTGTACAACACGTTGTTCCTGGCCGGTTACGCGGCGCTGATCGCCATTCCGCTGTCGGTGGGCCTGGGCATCCTGGCCGCGATCAACGAAGGCAAGCTGGTCGACAAGGCCTCGAACATCCTGACCTTGATCACGATCTCGATTCCGGAGTTCTTCATCGCCTACCTGATGATCATCTTCTTCGTCGTCGAGCTCGGATGGTTCCCGTCGCTGGCCACGGTCTACCCCGGCATCGAGTTCGGCGAACGGGTCTACATCACGACCTTGCCGGCGGTTGCGCTGACCATGCTGGTGGCGGCGCACATGCTGCGCATGACGCGCAGTTCGGTGTTGTCGGTGATGTCCAGCCCGTACATCGAGATGGCCTTTCTCAAGGGAGCCAAGCGCACCCGCGTGATCTCGCGCCATGCACTGCCCAATGCGGCGGCGCCCATCATCACCGTCATCGCGTTGAACCTGGCCTACCTGGTCGTCGGTGTCGTCGTGCTCGAGGCGGTGTTCGTCTATCCGGGCATCGGCCAGCTGATGGTCGATGCCGTGTCCAAGCGCGACGTGCCGGTGATCCAGGCCTGTGGCCTGGTGTTCGCGATGGTGTTCGTCGTGCTCAACACACTGGCCGACGTGCTGATCATCCTGGTCAATCCCCGCCTGCGCCACAAGCGCTGAACAACAACAAGAAAGGACAAGCACCATGAGAATACTGGGACACAAACCCACGGTGACCGCCTGGATCGGGATGGCCATCATCGTCGCGAACCTGCTGGTGGCCATCTTCGGTCCGGCGTTCGCTCCGTACTCCGAATCACAGACCGTCGGCTCCACCTGGGACGAACCCAGCGTGGAGATGCTGCTGGGCGCGGACCAGATCGGCCGCGACATGCTGACGCGCCTGATCTACGGCGCCCGCATGACGATCGGCGTGGCGCTGGCCACCACCGCCCTGTCGTTCTTCATCGGCATCACGCTGGGTTTCGCCGCGGCCGTGCTCGGCGGCTGGGTCGACACCGTGATCTCGCGCCTGGTCGACGTCATCCTGTCGATCCCGCTGCTGATCCTGGCCTTGATCATCCTGGGCGTGTTCGGCTCGTCGATCCCGGTGCTGATCATCACGATCGCCGTGCTCGATTCGACCCGCGTGTTCCGGCTGTCACGGGCGCTGGGCATGAACCTGACGGTGCTCGAATACGTCGAAGCGGCGCGGCTGCGCGGCGAAGGCACGTGGTGGATCATCCGCCGCGAGATCCTGCCCAATGCGTCGGCCCCGCTGCTGTCCGAATTCGGCTTGCGGTTCTGCTTCAACTTCCTGTTCATCGCCGCGTTGTCGTTCCTGGGACTGGGCATCCAGCCACCGTTCGCCGACTGGGGCGGCATGGTGCGCGAGAACTCCGCGGCCATCAACTTCGGCATGCTGGCGCCGATCTGGCCGGCCCTGGCGATCACGATCCTGACGGTCGGGGTCAACATGGTGGTGGACTGGCTGTTGTCGGTCGAGGCCCGTCCGTCGGGCGCACAGGCAGAAATGTGAGGACAGCATGATCGACAAGACAGACAAGAAAATCATCCTGCAGATCAAGGGTCTGCGCCTGGAGGCCGTGCGCGGCAAGAACGTCATCGTCGACAACGTCGACGTGACCCTGCATGCCGGCGAAGTGCTGGGGCTGATCGGCGAAAGTGGTGCCGGCAAATCCACCATCGGCCTGTCCGCGATGTCGTATGCCCGCGCCGGCGTGCATATCGCCGGCGGTGCGGTGGAGATCGACGGCGTCAACATCCGCGAACTCAACGCCGCCGGGCGGCGCGACGTGCGTGGCAAGCGCATCGCCTACGTGGCCCAGTCCGCGTCCGCGGCCTTCAACCCGGCCCACACCATCATGGACCAGGTCTGCGAGGCGCCGACCATCCACGGCATCATGTCGCGGCAGGAGGCCGAGGCCTGGGCGCGCGAGTTGTTCAAGTCGCTCGACCTGCCCGACCACGAGACCTTCGGCGACCGTTATCCGCACCAGGCCTCGGGTGGCCAGTTGCAGCGCGCGATGGCCGCGATGGCCATGTCCTGCCGTCCCGACATCCTGGTGCTGGACGAACCCACGACCGCGCTGGACGTGACGACGCAGATCGAGGTGCTGATCCTGCTCAAGTCGCTGATCCGCGAATACGGCTCGGCCGCGCTGTACATCACGCACGACCTGGCGGTGGTGGCCCAGGTGGCCGACCGCATCAAGGTGCTGCGTCACGGCAAGGAGGTCGAGGAGGGCACGGTCGACGAAGTCCTGCAGGCGCCGAAGCAGGAATACACGCGGCAGCTGGTGGCCGTGCGCGGCGCCGCCGCCAGCGAACGCGCGGTGCAGTCATCGGTGCAGGACGAGGTCATCCTGCAGGTCGAGCACGTGGACGCCGCCTATGGCACGTTCAAGGTGGTCAACGACGTGAGCCTGGACGTGAAGCGGGGCGAGACGGTTGCCGTCGTGGGTGAGTCGGGCTCCGGCAAGTCCACGCTGGCGCGCATCATCACCGGGCTGCTGCCGCCCATCGGCGGCAAGATCCTGTTCAAGGGCGAACCCCTGCCCAAGAGCCTGGCCGAGCGCGGCAAGAACCTGCGGCGGCAGATCCAGCTGGTCTACCAGATACCGGACGTGGCGCTCAACCCCCGCCAGCGCCTGATCGAGACCATCGGGCGGCCCGTGAGTTTCTATGCCGGCCTGGGTGGCGACCAGAGCATGGTCGGCGAGGAAGGTGACCAGCCGGTGAAGGACTCGCTCGATCATTCGTCGAAGAAATATTTCGGCATGAAGTCCAGCGAGGTGCACAAGCGGACCCTGGAACTGCTCGACCTGGTCGAGTTGCCGCGGGAATTCCTGATGCGCCGCCCGACCGAACTCTCGGGCGGGCAGAAGCAGCGCGTCTGCGTCGCGCGCGCACTCGCGGCGCGGCCCGACCTGATCATCCTCGACGAACCCACGTCGGCGCTGGATCCGCTGGTGGCCGAGGAGATCCTCAAGCTGCTGCGCCGCCTGCAGGCCGAACTCGGCCTGTCCTACGTGCTGATCACGCACGACCTGGACGTGGTGCACCGCATCGCGCACCGCACCGCGGTGATGCTCAAGGGTTCGTTCGTGGCCTTCGACAAGACCGATGCGATCTTCGAAGGCCCCTACCACCCCTATACCGAGCAACTGGTCACCGCCGTGCCCGTCATGCGCAGCGACTGGCTCGACGGGGTGCTGGCCAAGCGTGCCGCCAAGGCCCAGGCCGCGGCGGGCTCCGCAGCCTGAGCACGGTTCGTATCGGCCACCCCCGGGTGGCCTGGCAGGCCGCGATTCCCGGCGCCGGGGATCGCGGCTTTTTCATGCGCGCCCGTCCCGGCCTGTAGGAGGCGGCTGACGCCGCGATCCGGTGCCTGCCGATTCCGGCGGTGACGGTGTTTGGCGAACATGGGAGCCGTTGTGCAAACCATTCGAAAGGACACCGCACCATGCGCGCCGAACACACCACCGACCGGATCGACATCGAGTTGCCGCTGCAAGAGCCACGGGCGGTCGATGTCGACCTGGGCAGCGCCGAAACGCCTGTGCGGGCGCGGTCCGCGTCGACGATGCTCCAGGACGCCCAACCCACCTTGTCGCAGCTTGCCGGGCGAGCCTCCGCCGCGCGCGTGCGCTGGCCCGGACGTTCGCGTTCGGGTTATCACGGTGGCACCTGCTGGAACTGGATGCGCGACGGCACTGCCGGATTCGGCGACTACCGGATCGGCGATCGCTGAGGTCCGCTGGCTGCAAGCGCCGGGCGGGGCCGGACCGGCGGGAGGCTCACGCAGCGGCCGCTGCGGGTTCGCCAGCCTTGTACGGGGTCACGCAGGGTTTTCCTGTTTCATCGTACGATCGCCGCGATGAATACCCGTACGACCATGCCGTCCGTGTACCTGCCGCACGGCGGCGGCCCCGCGTTTTTCATGACGGGCCCCATGGCCGATGCGTTCCGCCCGATGGGCAACTTCCTGGCGTCGGTGCCCGGCTTGTTGCCGGCCCGGCCCACGGCCATCCTGGTCGTCACGGCCCATTGGGAGGCCGGGGCCACGACCTTCTGCGGTGGCGCCCAGCCTGAACTCATCTACGACTACTACGGTTTTCCCCCCGAGACCTATGCCATCCGGTATCCGGCGCCCGGCGCGCCCGCCCTGGCGGACCGGGCGGCCGAGCTGTTGCGGCGCGCCGGCCTGCAGGCCGAGGTGGACGGCTCCCATGGATGGGACCACGGCGTGTTCATCCCGCTCAAGGCACTGTTGCCCGATGCCGACATTCCGGTGCTTGCGATGTCGCTG
>JBFIDI010000440.1:0-4841 GCA_041581405.1 Burkholderiaceae bacterium | reverse complement strand
GGGACAACTATGTGGTGATCCGCCCGGCGCCGCGTTGAGGCCTTGCCGGCCGCGGCCGGATCGCCGGTGCCAGTCGGGCAGACTGGCGCCGGCCATTCCGATCAGAAATGCGGGTCTTTCCACCTGATGGAAGGGCGGCGCAACCGCAGTTCCGGATCAGGCGGGGATGGCGAATCGGCGTGGATCCGGCACGTTGTATCTGCAACACAGGCTTCGTTCGACTGGCTGAATTGCATCGTGTGACAGACGCAATCGAGAGCAGACGACTGCCGTTTACAATGGTTCCTGTTACTGGTTTTCCTGCCGAGTGCGGATTGCCTGGCTGCGATCGAGAGTTGTTGATAAACTGTTGATAACTTGCATGTTGGAGCCTCGCAACGGCAAGATTTCGCGTGCCCGGACTGCAATCTGACGGGGTCTTTTCGATACAATGAAAGCCCAACAAGCAGTTGCCAAACATTTTGTTGGAAGGCGCGTCAGGTTTTCGACGTGCCTTTTTTTTAGCTCAGCACCAGCCGCGAAAGCAACTTCGTTACCCCCGCAGTGAGGGTCGATGTGCTGATCTGAGACGCCGTTCTGCCGCCCCGGCGAGACATCGTGTCCACGGCTTTCGCGTCCATCGCCAGCGTTCATGAACCACATCCGAAATTTTTCCATCATCGCCCACATCGACCACGGCAAATCGACGCTGGCCGATCGCCTGATCCAGTTCTGTGGCGGTCTGAGCGACCGTGAAATGGAGGCCCAGGTCCTCGATTCGATGGAAATCGAGCGCGAACGGGGCATCACCATCAAGGCACAGACGGCGGCGCTCGAATACAAGGCCCTCGACGGGCAGGTCTACCAGCTCAATCTGATCGACACGCCGGGCCATGTCGACTTCTCCTATGAAGTCAGCCGCTCCCTGTCGGCCTGCGAAGGTGCACTGCTCGTCGTCGACGCCAGCCAGGGCGTGGAGGCGCAGACGGTTGCCAACTGTTATACGGCGCTCGACCTCGGCGTCGACGTGATTCCCGTGCTGAACAAGATGGATCTGCCGCAGGCCGACCCGGAATCCGCGAAGGCCGAGATCGAGGACGTGATCGGCATCGACGCGTCGGATGCGATTGCCGCCAGCGCCAAGATGGGCATGGGTATCCAGGAAATCCTCGAGGCGGTGGTGCGCCGCGTGCCGCCGCCGCGCGGCAATCCCGCCGCGCCGCTGCGCGCGATGATCATCGATTCCTGGTTCGACAACTATGTCGGCGTCGTCATGCTGGTGCGCGTCGTCGACGGCGAACTCAAGCGCGGCGAACGTTTCAAGATGATGGCAAGCAACGCGGCCTATGGCGCCGAGACGCTCGGCGTGTTCACGCCGAAGTCGATCGCCCGTGACTCGCTGCGTGCCGGCGAGGTCGGTTTCATCATTGCCGGCATCAAGGAACTGCAGGCGGCCAAGGTCGGTGACACGATCACGGTCGAGAAGAAATTGCCGAACAACCTCGGCCCGGCGCAGCAGGCGTTGCCCGGATTCAAGGAGATACAGCCGCAGGTCTTTGCCGGCCTTTATCCGACCGAGGCCAGCGAATACGACCAGTTGCGCGACGCGCTGGAAAAACTCAAGCTCAACGATTCGTCGCTGCGCTACGAGCCCGAGGTGTCGCAGGCGCTGGGTTTCGGCTTCCGTTGCGGTTTCCTCGGACTGCTGCACATGGAAATCGTGCAGGAACGGCTGGAACGCGAATTCGACCAGGACCTGATCACCACCGCGCCCAGCGTCATCTACGAGGTCGAGCTCAACGACAAGACGGTGATCCAGGTCGAGAACCCGTCGAAGATGCCCGATCTGGGCCGCATCGCCGAAATCCGTGAACCGATCGTCACGGTCCAGCTCTACATGCCGCAGGACTATGTCGGTCCGGTGATGACGCTGGCCAACCTGAAGCGCGGCGTGCAGATCAACATGGCCTACCACGGGCGGCAGGTGATGTTGACCTACGAGATGCCGCTGGCCGAGATCGTGCTGGACTTCTTCGACAAGCTCAAGAGCGTCTCGCGCGGCTACGCCTCGATGGACTACGAGTTCAAGGAATACCGCGCCGCCGACGTCGTCAAGGTCGATATCCTGCTGAACGGTGAAACCGTCGATGCGCTGTCGATCATCGTGCACCGTTCGCAAAGCCAGTTCCGCAGCCGCGCAGTCGTATCGAAGATGCGCGAACTGATTTCCCGCCAGATGTACGATGTCGCGATCCAGGCGGCGATCGGCTCCAACATCATCGCGCGTGAGACAATCAAGGCGCTGCGCAAGAACGTGCTCGCGAAATGTTATGGCGGCGATATCAGTCGCAAACGCAAGCTGCTCGAAAAACAAAAAGCCGGCAAGAAGCGAATGAAGCAGATCGGATCCGTCGAGGTTCCGCAGGAAGCGTTTCTGGCCATACTCCAAGTGGACGATTGATGAGTTTGTTGACCGGAATGCTGTACGGCGCCTTGACGCTGTACCTGGGTGGCTGGTATCTGGGGAAATGGACGGGCAACTTCTCGCTGCTGCTGTTCATCCTGTCGGTCGTGACCATGGTCTACTGGGTCGCCGAACGCCTGGTCTTTGCACCGCGCCGCCGCCGCGCCGCCGCAAACCTCGAACAGCAGGCGGGCCAGCGGGCCGAAGAATTGTCCCGGCGCGGCATCACGCGCGTCGACACCGACATCAGCGAAGCGCGCCACAAGTTGCTGGCGCAACCCTGGTGGCTGGACTGGACCGCCGGCCTGTTTCCGGTGATCCTGGTCGTGTTCCTGCTGCGCTCCTTCCTGTTCGAGCCGTTCAAGATTCCCTCGGGCTCGATGATTCCCACGCTGCTGGTGGGGGACCTGATCCTGGTCAACAAGTACCACTACGGCCTGCGCCTGCCGGTGATCAACACCAAGCTCACCGAAGGCACGGCGCCGCAGCGGGGCGACGTGATGGTGTTCCGCTACCCACCCAAGCCCAGCCTGGACTACATCAAGCGTGTCGTCGGAGTCCCGGGCGACGAAGTCAGCTACCTGAACAAGCGCCTGTCGATCAACGGCCAACCCGTGCCCATCGAGCCGGTTGCCGATTTCTTCGACGAAGACTCGATGCGTTACGTCAAGCAATACGAGGAAACGCTCGGCGAGAAGCCGCACCGCCTGCTGATCGACGACGACCGGCCGGCCTTCATTCCGGGCGCCGAGCAGTTTCCGAACCGGGACAATTGCCGATACAGTGTCGAAGGAGTGGTCTGCACGGTACCGCAGGGGCACTATTTCATGATGGGCGACAACCGGGACAACTCCCTGGACTCGCGCTACTGGGGCTTCGTGCCCGACAAGAACATCGTGGGCCGGGCCGTCTTTGTCTGGATGAATTTCAGCAACCTCACCCGTATCGGGCCGTTCCACTGAACCGGGTCATTGCAGCAGGAGGCGAATCATGAAACAACAAACGAGATCGAAGCAGCGCGGCATCTCCTTCCTGGGGCTGGTGTTCGTCGGCGGCGTGCTGGCCGTGGTCGGCGTCGTTGCCGCGCAGGTCTTCCCCACCTTCGTCGAATACCAGGCGGTCCTGAAGGCCACCAAGAAGGCCGCCAGCGGCAACACGGTGCCCGAAGTCCGTTCGCTGTTCGAACGCTCGGCCGAGGTCGACAACATCACGTCGATGAAGGCCAAGGACCTGGAGATCACCAAGGATGGCGAGACCATCGTCGTCAGGTTCGCCTACCAGCGGGAGATCCATCTGGCCGGGCCGGCGTACTTGACGCTCAAGTACACCGGACAGTCCAACTGACGTGGATCCCCTCTGGCAGTCGTTGCAGCAACGCCTGCAGCATGTGTTTTCCGACGCCGACCTGCTCAGCCGCGCGCTGACCCATCGCAGTTTCAGCGCCGATCACAACGAGCGGCTGGAGTTCCTCGGCGACTCGGTCCTGAACCTCGCCGTGTCCGACCTGCTGTACCAGCGACTGCGCGAGTTGCCCGAGGGCGACCTGTCGCGCGTGCGTGCCAACCTCGTCAAGCAAGACACCCTGCACAAGCTCGCGGTCGACCTCGGCTTGCCGGCCTGTATCCGGCTCGGCGAGGGTGAGATGCGCTCGGGCGGCAAGAAGCGGCCGTCCATTTTGGCCGATGCGCTCGAGGCCGTGATCGGCGCCGTCTACCTGGACGCCGGTTTCATCGCCGCGCAGCAACTGGTGCACCGCTTGTTCAAGGCGGTCGAGATCAATCCGACCATGGCCGCCATCGGCAAGGACCCCAAGACCGAGTTGCAGGAGTGGTTGCAGGGGCGCAAGATGAAGCTGCCGCAGTACCGTGTCGTGAGCACCCTGGGCGCGGCGCACCAGCAGTCGTTCGACGTGGAGTGCGAGATCGTCGAGCTCGGCCTGTGCGAACGCGGCATCGGTGGTTCGCGTCGGGCCGCGGAACAGGCAGCCGCGGGCGCGATGCTGCAGACACTCAAGAACGGCGGATCCCCATGACCACACCTGCAGACCCCACCGGCGAACCCGTGCCGTCGTCCGAGACCACCACGGGTGCGACCACACCGGTCGACCCCGCAACGCAGCGCTGCGGCCTGATCGCCATCGTCGGCAAGCCCAACGTCGGCAAGTCCACGCTGCTCAATGCGCTGGTCGGCCAGAAGATCAGCATCACCTCGCGCAAGGCCCAGACGACGCGCCATCGCATTACCGGCGTGCGGACGCTGGCCGGCACGCAGTTCGTGTTCGTCGATACCCCCGGCTTCCAGACCGTGCATGCCAACGCCCTGAACCGGTCGCTGAACCGCTCGGTGCAGGGAGCCGTCCAGGACGTCGATCTGATTCTGTTCGTCACCGAAGCCGGGC
>JBFIDI010000439.1:0-4865 GCA_041581405.1 Burkholderiaceae bacterium | reverse complement strand
GAGGGAATGGTCCGGAACACCGCACCGGCGCCGCGGTTGTGGTTGAACGCATTGACCCGGAACCGGGCCAGCCCTTCGATCTCGAACGAGAAGTCGATCTCGAGGAACTCCTCGTAGTGCTTGCGCTGGGTGTCGTTCATGATGTCGTACACCATGGCGTGCACCGCCTTGTGGTCGAGCGGCTCGACGTTGATGCGTCGCACGTCGCCGTGTACGCGGATCATCGGAGGCAATTCGGCAGACAGGTGCAGGTCGGAGGCCTTGTTCTTGACGCTGAACGCAAGCAGCTGGGTGATGTCCACGCTTTCCTCTCGTTGTTTGTTACGCTAGCAGTCAATTATGACCACGATTGAGACCAATCTCCAAGCCGTGCGACAGCGCATCGAGGCCGCCTGCGCCGCGGCCGGGCGCGATGCGGCGCAGGTGCAGTTGCTGGCCGTGTCCAAGACCTTTCCCGCCGCGGCCGTGTCCGATGCGATCGTTTGCGGCCAGCGACAGTTCGGCGAGAACTACATCCAGGAGGCGGTCGCCAAGATCGCGTCGCTGCCGCGTGCGGGCGTCACCTGGCATTGCATCGGCCCGGTCCAGAGCAACAAGACACGCCTGGTGGCCGAGCATTTCGACTGGCTGCAGTCGCTGGACCGGCTGCGCATCGCGCAGCGCCTGAGCGAGCAGCGGCCGCCGGCGATGGAGCCGCTGCAGGTCTGCATCCAGGTCAATGTCGATGGCGGACCCACCAAGGCCGGCGTTTCGCCCGACGAACTGCCCGAGCTGGCGCGGTCGATCGCGCAGCTGCCGGGGCTGCGCCTGCGCGGCCTGATGACGATCCCCGAGCCGGCGCCCGATTTCGACTCCGCACGCGCGGTGCACGCGCGCGCGCGGCAATGCTTCGACCGGCTCAACGCCCAGGGCATGGGGCTGGACACCTTGTCCATGGGCATGAGTGGCGACCTCGAGGCGGCGATTCATGCCGGCAGCACCATGGTGCGCATCGGGACCGCGATCTTCGGCGCGCGTGAGCGGCCGGCGCATTGAGGCATGTGCCTGGCGCCTACTTGCGGCCCGCGGCCGTCGGCTTGATGCTGCCGCAGTCGGCCGACAACCACCGCCCCTGGCTCTGCATCGTGAACGGCTCCGTGCGCCCGCCGGTGCTGGTCTTGACGTTCATGCGCGAGCGGTAGGCCTGCGGGCTGTCGAACGTGACCTCGCCCTCGCCGCTGGACGGCGGCCGGGTGCAGGAGAACGAGAACTTCATCGTGTTGCCGACCCGCGGCGCGTGTTGCGAGCGGCAGTCGCCTTCCTGGGTGACGATCTCGTTGCGCGCGAGCATCTCCGCCGTCATGCAGACCTTGGCCACCATGCTGCCCGGGCCGCCCGCGCCCAGCGTCACCCCTTGCCTGGCCATCATGTCCTGCATCATCTTGCGCTGCTCGGGGGGCAGGGCGGCCATCTGCTTCTGCGCTTCGGCCATCGCCTTTTCCATCTGGCCGGAGCCGCTTTGCATCGTGCTGGTGAGCTCCCACAGGCCCGGCTGCAGGTTCTGCGCCTGCGCCTGCAGCGCGGCGAACAGGGTCAGCAGGCCGGCACAACGGCAGGCCGCGCCGGTCGTCCATCGCATCATGTTGTCCTCTCCTCGTCGAAATGACCGCATTCTGGCAAGCTGCGGCCGCCCACGCCAGGACATTTGTCGCACTGTGCACGCCGACATTCGCCGGTGCGCGCGGCCCGGCGGTTCATGTCACGGCAGGGGCAGCCGGGTGCTGTTGACGACTTCCTCCATCACCGCGTAGGTCCGGGTCTCGCGCACGCCCGGCAACTGCCACAACACGGTGCCGGCAAACTGCCGGTAGGCGTCCATGTCGGCCATGCGGGTCTTGAGCAGGTAGTCGAAGCCGCCGGCAACCATGTGGCATTCCATGATTTCGGTGCGCACCTGCACCGCGGCTTTGAAGGCTTCGAACACATTGGGCGTGGTGCGGTCGAGCAGCACCTCGACGAACACCAGCATGCCGCGTCCGAGCTTGTGCGGGTCGAGCCGTGCTTCGTAGCCCAGGATGTAGCCGTCACGCGTGAGCCGCTGCACCCGCGCCAGCACCGCGGTCGGTGACAACGCAACGTTCTCGGCCAGCTTGAGGTTGGAGATGCGCCCGTCGATCTGCAGCTGCTGCAGGATCTTGAGGTCGATGCGGTCGAGTTCGGGTGCGTCGGAGCGCGTCATGACAGGCGGTAGGTTTCGAGGTGGATGCTGGTCTCGGAACTGCTGATGCCGCGGATCAGGCGCACCCGCTCCATGACCCGCGACAGTTCGGCCAGGTTGGCGGCCCGCAGTTCGGCCAGCAGGTCCCAGCGGCCGTTGGTGTCGTGCAGGGCGGCGACGCCGGGCTCGCCGAGCAGGCTGGCGATCACGGTGCGGGTCTCGTTGCCCTCGACCGCAATGCCCATCCAGGCCCGGATCTCGTTGGGCTGGGCGTCGGGCCGCAGCCGCACCGTGTAGCCGACGATGATGCCGTCGTCTTCGAGCCGGGTGATGCGGTTGCTGACGGTGCCGCGCGAGACGCCGAGCTTGCGCGCGAGCACGGCGACGCTGGTGCGGGCGTTGGTGCGCAGCAGGGACAACAAGGCTCGGTCGGTCGCGTCCATGTTGCGCATTGTGTCATCCGGAGGTGACTATTTGTCATATTTCTGACGAAAAGCGTGCAGGGTTGGCGATTTACATTGCCACGCGCGGGCGGGACACTGGTCGTGAACCTTTGGAGACCCATGCCATGACAACCGCCACCCACCTTCCCATCCGTTTTCTGAGTCCCGCCGACGTGGCCACCATCCTGCGCCGTCAAGGCATGGCCGAGACGCTGCGCGGCATGCATGACGCAATCCACGCCGACTACCTGCGCTGGCAGGATTTCGACAAGAACGCCCGCATCGGTTGCCACTCCGATCTCGGCGTGATCGAGCTGATGCCGATCGCGGACGACCGCACCTATGCCTTCAAGTGTGTCAACGGCCACCCGGGCAACGGCCGGTTCGGCCTGCCGACGGTGATGGCGTTCGGCGTCATCGCCCGCGTCGATACCGGTGCGCCCGAGTTCCTGAGCGAACTGACACTCACCACGGCGGTCCGTACGGCCGCGATGTCCGCGCTGGCGGCCCGCGCCCTGGCCCGGCCCGATAGCCGGGTCATGGCGCTGATCGGCAACGGCGCGCAAAGCGAGTTCCAGGCGCTGGCCTTCCACCACCTGCTGGGCATCGCCGAGATCCGCCTGGTCGACACCGACCCGCGGGCGACCGACAAGCTGATGGCGAATCTGCGCGACACGGCCGGCTTGCGGTTGCTGCGTTGCGACAGCGTTGCCCAGGCGGTGCGCGGAGCCGATATAGTGACCACCGTGACCGCCGACAAGACCCAAGCCACGATCCTGACGCCCGAGCTGCTCGAGCCGGGCATGCATGTCAACGCGGTCGGCGGCGACTGCCCCGGCAAGACCGAGCTGCATGCCGACGTGTTGCGCGCGGCCCGGGTGTTTGTCGAATACGAGCCGCAGACCCGGATCGAAGGCGACCTGCAGCAGATGGAGCCGGACTTCGCGGTGACCGAGTTGTGGCAGGTGCTGCAAGGCCACCGGCGTGGCCGCACCGACGAGCGGCAGATCACGGTGTTCGACTCGGTGGGCTTCGCGCTGGAGGACTTCTCGGCGCTGCGCTACATGCGCGATTGTGCGCAGCAGCACGGCATCGGCCAGGATCTGGCGCTGATCCCGCGATTTGCCGATCCCAAGGATTTGTTCGGCCTGATCGGTTCGCTGGCCGGCGGTGCCGATGCCGCCCCATCCGCGGTGGCGCCCCGGCGCGAACCGGAACTGGCCTGAGCGTGACGGACGTGTCCCTGCCCCCGGGAGTCGATGGCGTCAGCCTGATCGGCGCACCGACGGACGTCGGCGCCGGCATGCTGGGCGCCCGGATGGGTCCCGAAGCCCTGCGCGTAGCGGGGATCGCGCAGGCCGTGGCGCAATTCGGCATCGACGTGCGCGATTGCGGCAACCTGGCCGGCCCGCCCAATCCCTGGCAGAGCGCGGTGAACGGTTTTCGCCACCTGCCCGAGGTCGTGGCCTGGAACCAGCTGCTGCATGACGCGGTACGGGCGGAACTCGCCGCCGCCCGGCTGCCGATCGTCATGGGCGGCGACCATTGCCTGGGCATCGGCTCGATCAGCGCGGTGGCGCGCCACTGCCGCGAGCGCGGCCGCAAGCTGCGCGTGTTGTGGTTCGATGCCCATGCCGACTTCAACACCGCCACCTTGACGCCCAGCGGCAATATCCATGGCATGCCGGTGGCCTGCCTGTGTGGTCACGGCCCGCAGGAACTGGTCGAGATCGGCGGCCACGTGCCGGCGCTCCACGCGCGCGACATCCGCCAGATCGGCATCCGCAGCGTCGACGAAGGCGAAAAACGCCTGGTGCACGACATCGGTATCGAGGTGTTCGACATGCGCTACATCGACGAGATGGAGAGTACGCTTGCGGTCAGCGGCCGCGGTATTCCGTTGAGTTGCCTTCCGGCGCTCACCGGCCTCGCCCCGGCTATCTGTTCGGAGCATATCGAGGAACTCGATCGTAACCGGCTTGTTTCCGTCACAGGTGACCGCGTCCGACTATCGCATGAGCTCTTTCGCAGCGCCCTCTACGCGCGGCTCTCCCCATCCCGGCGTGCCATGTTGCACCTAGCAGTCGGACGACAGCTGGACAACGGCGGTTCGGCGAACCTTGCGGCGGAACTCGCAGTGCACTTCTCGCATGGCGGTGAGCGGGAGCGCGCAGCCACATACGCTTGGGTAGCGGCAGTGGACGCACATGAGCGTGGCGCACTTC
>JBFIDI010000438.1:0-4872 GCA_041581405.1 Burkholderiaceae bacterium | reverse complement strand
GCAGGTTCTCGGGCACCAGCACATGGCGGCCGGCATGGGCGAAGGCCGGCGCCAACACCAGCGAGTAGGCAAAGATGCCGCCCTGCGTCGAGCCGGACACCGCGAACTGCGCCGCCTGCGACACGTTCTCGCCCAGCACCAGGCGGCTTTGCACCGCGTCCCACAGGCCGGCGCTCTGCAGTGCCTCGCGCGCCGCACGTCCGTACGGCGCGTGCTCGGGATTCGCCATGGCGAAACGGGTGATGCGTCCGTCGGACAACGCGGCGCGCAGGTCGGCCAGTTGCGGGTCCACCTGCAGCGGGGACTTCGTCGGTGCGAACAACACGATGCGACCGGTGGCGTACAACGCGCCCCGGTCGATGGTGCGCCCCTGTTCGGCAAGCTGGAACACGAAGGCTTCGTCGGCCGACAGGAACAGCTCGAACGGCGCGTCCTGCTGGATCTGCCGCGTGAAGTTGCCCGAGGAGCCGTAACTGATGCGGACCGACTGGCCGGTCTGCGCCTGGAACGCGGCCGCGACTTCGTCGAGCGCGAACTTCAGGTCGGAGGCGGCGGCCACGGGCGGGCCGGATTGTGCGGCCGCGGGGCCGCCCGCGACCAGTCCCGCCGACAGCAGCAGGGCGAACAGGCAGGCGCGCAGGGTGGTGATCATGGAACAGGTCGACGTCGTGGCGGGTACACGGCACGAGTCTAGTGGACCGGATGGCGTTCTGCCGGGCCGCCGGGCCCGAGGCCGGCAGCGCCTTCAGCCGTCGGCGGTCCGTGCGGCCGGCGCCGGGCGCAGCCATCGCACGGCCAGCTGGGGCATCAGCACGGCGTAACCCGCCACGATGCCGGCCATCAGGGTCAGCGGGACCTGGTTCTGCAAGGCCAGGCCCAGCAGCGGTGGCGACGCGGCGGTGGCCAGCACCATCAGCGCGGTGAAGACCCCGCGCACCAGGCCCAGCCGCTCGATGCCGAACAACTCGGCCCACAAGGCGCCCGACATCACGCTCTGGCAGCCCGAACCCATGCCCAGGCCGATGTACAGGCCCCAGACCGCCAGGTGGGGCGGGGCGAAGGCACCGATCAATACACCGGCGGCCAGCGGCAGCAGGTAATAACGGAACATCTGCACCGCGCCGCTGTGGTCGACCAGACGGCCGGCCAGCCAGGTCGTCACCGCCTGGCTGCCGGCAAAACACAGGTAGGCGATCGCCACCTGCTGCGGGCTCCAGTCGCGCAGCGCGGAGATGCTGCCCTGGTGCAGGAACACCGAGGTGACGACGAACGGGAACACCAGCGCCACCGGCAAGGCCGCCAGGAAGGCCGGATGGCGCAGCAGGTCGCGACGGCGCATCGTCGTCGCGGCTTCGGTGCCGGTTGCCGCTGCGGGTGTCGCCAGCGGCAGCGGGGCCGCCACCCGGCGCAGCAACGGCATTGCGCCCAGCAGCACCACCACGCCCACGCCGGCCCAGACCCAGCGCCAGTCGGTCCAGCCCAGCAGCGCCGTGATCAGCAGCGGCATCGTGGCCTCGCCGAGGATGAAGCCGAACGCGGCGATCGCGATGTTGCGCCCGCGCAGGCGGGCATGGCGCGCCGCGGTGACGATGGCGATGTGCGAACACAGGCCCTGGCCGCCCAGGCGCAGGCAGAAAAACGCCAGCGCCAGCATCCACGGGACCTGCGCCATGGCCATGGTGGCGGCGCCGGCGACCAGGATCAGCAGCGCCACCGTGATCGCGCGTGCCGCCGCCACCCGGTCGGCCAGCGCGCCGAGCCAGAACATGGTCATGCCGCTGATGCCGGTGGCCAGGCCGTAGACGGCGCCCCAGGTGGACGGCGACAAGCCCAGCTCGGACTGGATCTGCTCGCCGAACAGGCCGATGAAGATCGACTGGCCGAAGGTCGAGGTCAGCGCCGCGGCCAGGCCGAACCCGGCGGCGCGGCGATGCAAGGACGGCGCTGGGTCGTCGGAATGCACGGCCGGGCGCGTGTGCGATCCGGCCACCGGCATGGCATGTTCAGCCGCGTCGGCCGGCGGTCAGGCTCAGTGCGGCCAGGGCCATGATCTTGCTCGAGTCGACCATGGCCTGGATGCCGACGTATTCGTCGGGCTGGTGCGCCAGGTCCAGGATGCCCGGGCCGTAGGCGATGCACTGGTTCAGCTTGCCGGTGCGCACGATGTGTTTCTGGTCATAGGTGCCGGGGCTGGAGATGTAGCTCGGCTCGCGGCCCAGCACGCGGGCGATCGCGCGTGCGGTGGCGTCGACCACCGGCGCGTCCTTGGGCGTGGCGGTGGGCAGGAAACTCATGATGTCGCGCAGGCCGTAGTCGAAGCCGGGCCGCCTGGCCTTGAGTTCGTCGAGCATCGCGACGATCTCGGCCTTGACCGATTCCAGCGATTCCTCCGCGATGAAGCGCCGGTCCAGCACCGCGCGGCAGGTGTGGGCCACCACCGGCGAGGGCAGGTCGCCGGTGGGGCGGCCCTGGTCGTCGACGCTGAACTGCTGCTCCACCTGGCCGCCGTGCAGGCTGTTGATGTTCAGCGTGCTGACCCGCGCGCCCGGTGGCTCGACCGGTTGCGTCGTGCGGCGGTCACGCAGCTTGGGACCGAGTTCGGTGTCGAGCAGGTGGATGAAGGCGCTCATGTGGTTGATGGCCGAGTCGCCCAGGAAAGGCATCGAGCCGTGCGCGATGCGCCCGTGGGTCTCGACCTCGGCCCACCATACGCCGCGGTGGCCCAGGCAGATGCGGTCCACGCCCAGCGGCTCAGGGATGATGACGTGTTGCACCCGCGGCGCGCTGAAATAACCCAGGCTGGCCAGGTGGCCGACACCGGCGTAGCCGCCCGACTCTTCGTCCACCGTGCCGCTGATCTCGATCGCGCCCGGAAACGCGATGCCGGCCTCCAGGATGGCTTCGACCGCGATCACGCTGGCCGCGATGCCGCCTTTCATGTCGCAGGTGCCGCGGCCGTAGATGCGGTCGCCGACGACCTCGGCGGCGAACGGATCGTGCGTCCAGCCCGGGCCGGCTTCGACGACGTCGATATGGCCGTTGAAATGCACGTTCTCGCCGCCGGAGATCGAACCCTGGTAGCGGGCCACGACGTTGATGCGTGGATGGCTGTCCTTGTCGCCCGGCGCGCCTTCGCCGCGGACGTATTCGATCGCGAAGCCGCGCTTGCGCAGCCGCTCGCCGAGCACCCGCGCGCAGGCTTCGTACGCGTCGCCTGGCGGGTTCACGGTCGGGATGCGAACCAGTTCCTGGGTCAGGGCCACCAGTTCATCGCGCTTGGCGTCGATGCGGGCCAGAAGGGCGTCGTTGTCGGTTGTCATCGGACGATTCTAGTGGCGCGATGGTGTCGGCGCCGGGTCCACGGCAACGGCCGCACCCATCGTGGCCTGGCACGGGGCTTGCGACTCCCGCACCGGTGTCTGCACCGTCTTATAAGTCTAATAATTAGAGCAATAGAAAAGAAATTGTGATGTTTATTGTTCTTTTGGCGGTGCTACATTGATTCGCATTCGCCCCCAAGAAAGGATTTTTCCGATGTTCGTCGAGCCCCAAGAAACCCCGATCGTCCACGCGTCGCGCTCCCGCGCCGTGCCCGTCACGCGCCGTGTGCTGGCCGCGGCGCTGCTGGCCGCTGCCGCCTGCGGCGTCCATGCCCAGTCCGGCAAGCCGCTCAAGCCGGTGAAGATCGCGCTGGGTACGCAGGTGGTCAACGTCACCTATCCCTGGCTGACGCTGCCCATCGCACTGGGCTACTGGAAGGAGGAGGGTTACGACGTCCAGATCGTGACGGTCGCCGGATCGCTGCAGGGTATCCAGCAGATGGTGGCTGGCGGCGTGGAGTTTGCGCAGCTCAACTCCACCGGCCTGATCCAGGCCAATACCGAGAACAACCTGGCGGTGCGTGCGCTCATGGGCACCGGTTCCATCGACTGGGGACTCGGTGCGATCGCCGGTGGCCCGATCAAGTCGGTGGCCGATCTCAAGGGCAAGAAGATCGGCATCTTCAGCCTGGGCACCGGCGGCATGCCCCTGCTCAAGGGATACCTGCGCTCCAATGGCCTCGATCCCGACAAGGACGTGCAGATCATCGCCACCGGCGCCGGCGCACCGGCGCTGGAGGCCTTGCGCAGCGACCGCGTGCAGGCCCTGATGTTCTGGGGTTCGGCGCTAACCGGCTTCCAGAATGCCGGCACCGCGCTGCACGTCATGTTCGATCCGGCATGGCGGGCCTTGCCCGACTTCACGTTCGGCACCATGCAAAAGACCATCGACGCCGACCCGGCCATGGTCGAGGCGATCGCACGCGGCGCGGCCAAGGCCACGTTGTTCGCGCAGACCAACCCCGAGTGCACGCTGAAGATCCACTGGAAGAACTTCCCCAGCACCAAGCCCACCGGCGCCGACGAAGCCACGCTGGTCAAGCAGGACCTGGCGCTGCTCAAGACGCAGCTGGCCACGATGCGGGCTGCCCACGAGATGCACGGCGGCAAGCTGATCGGCGCGATGGATCCGGCCGCTTATGGCCGCATGCAGGACTTCATGCACAAGGAAGGCCTGATCAAGAAGACCGTGTCCCCCGCCAGCCTGCTGATCGACAAGCCGGGGTTCACCGAGGCGATCAACCGCTTCGACCGCGACGCCGTCATCGCGGCGGCCAAGTCCTGCAACGGCTTGTGACACCGGCGCAGTTCATCGCGGCCTTGCCGAAGGCCGAGCTGCACATGCACATCGAGGGCTCGATCGAGCCCGAGTTGTTCCTGCAGCTGGCCGAGCGCAACGCGGTGCAGGTGCGATGGAACGACGTCGACTCCTTGTGCGCGGCCTACGACTTCCGGGACCTGCAGAGTTTCCTCGACCTGTATTACGACGGTT
>JBFIDI010000437.1:0-4878 GCA_041581405.1 Burkholderiaceae bacterium | reverse complement strand
GCCCAGGTGTTGTCGGGCCGGTCCTCGAACATCGACAGTCCCGACAAGGGATGGAAAAAGACCCGCGCATCGATGTTCGCCTGGCTGAATGCCGCACACAGCGACTCCCGCGTCACGCCGGTCGCCCGATCGAACACCACGGTCGGCATCCAGTAGCCATTGACCATGTCCGGCGGCTCCGGGTTCAGCGAGAGGCCCGCAAGTCCCGCGAGTTGTTGCGCGTAGCTGTCGTAGACGGCGCGTTTGCGGGCCACCAGTTCGTCGATCCGCTCCACCTGCGCGCAGCCCATCGCGGCTTGCAGGTTCGACATCTTGTATTTGAAACCCACGCGATCCGGCCAGAACTGCCGGGTCTGCGTGCGTGAGCGGCCGTGGTTGGACAAGGTCAGCACCGCTTCATGCAGTGCGGCATCGTCCGTGACGAACATGCCGCCTTCGCCGGTCGACACGGTCTTGGTGCCGTGGAACGAAAAGGTGCCGAACGTCCCCAGCGATCCGGCCGCCCGCCCCCGATGGCGCGAGCCGACGGCCTCGGCCGCATCCTCGATCACCGGGATGCCGTGTTCGTTGCCGATCGCCAGCAGACGGTCCATGTCGCAGACGTTGCCGTACAGGTGCACGGCAATGATGGCCCGCGTTCTCGGGGTGATGGCCTTGCGGACCTGGTCCGGGTCCAGGCACCAGCTGTCCGGCAGGATGTCGACGAAGACCGGACGCGCGCCGAGATGCACGACCGGTGCCACCGTGGCGATCCAGTTGCTGTCGGCCAGGATCACCTCGTCGCCGGGGCCGATGCCCAGCGCGGCCAGCCCCAGGTGCATCGCACCGGTGCAGCTCGACGTGGCGATCGCGAAGCGGCTGCCCAGGTGGTCGCGAAACGCCGCCTCGAAACGCTCGATGTAGTCGTAACAATGCGCGCCCCACCCGTTGACAGCGGCATCCGTGACGTAGCCGGATTCGCGCGCGGTGACCGACGGCCGGGTATAGGGAATACGCTCAGCCATGAATACACCTCCCATCCGTGTGCTGGCGCCGGACCACCCGCCGCCATCGTCGTTCGATCATGCCAGCTCTTCGAGCCGCGGCACCGCGGTGACGAGCCGCGCGCCCCATTGCCGGGTGTAGGCCAGCTGACGCATCAGCTCGGGTTGCAGGTTCCAGGGCAGGATCAGGATGCGATCCGGGCGATGCGTCGTCAGCGCGGACTCGTCGAGCACCGGTATGCGGCTGCCCGGCAGGAAGCGCCCCTGCTTGGAGGGACTGCGGTCCACGACGAACGGCAGCAGGTCGGCACGCACGCCGGCGAAGTTCAGCAGCGTGTTGCCCTTGGCGGCCGCACCGTAGGCGGCGACCGAAATCCCGTCCCGGCGGCATTGCAGCAGGTAGGCCAGCAGTTCGTGCTTGATGCGCACCGCCTGGCGCTGGAAATCCGCGTAGAAGGCCGGATCCCGGATGCCCATCGCATCTTCGTGCGCCAGCAAGGCGTCCACGGCCGGGCTGCGCACGGCATGGCCGGTATCGCTGCGCTGCGCAAACACGCGCAGGCTGCCGCCATGGGTCGGAAGGTTCTGTACGTCCGACACCACCAGGCCGTTGGCGGCGAAGATCCGGTCGACCGCCGTCAGCGACAGGTAATAGAAATGCTCGTGGTAGGCGGTGTCGAACTGGCAACCCTGGACCATCTGCAACAGGTGCGCGAATTCGAACGTTGCCACGCCATCGGGCCGCAGCAGTTCGGCAAACCCCGCCACGAAATCGTTGATGTCGGGCACGTGGGCCAGCACGTTGTTGGCGACCATCAGGTCGGCTTCGCGCCCCTGCCTGCGCAAGCGGCGCGCGAGGTCGACGCCGAAGAATGCCTGCACGACCTCCAGCCCCTTGCCCAGCGCCACGGCCGCCGTGCCGGCGGTCGGCTCCACGCCGTAACATGGCACGCCGGCCTGCTGCACGTATTGCAGCAGGTAGCCGTCGTTGGCCGCCACCTCCACCACCCGGTGTTGCGGCCCCAGCCTGAACCGCTCGATCATGGACGCGACGTAGGTCTGCGCATGGTTCAGCCAGGAGCTCGAATAACTGCTGAAATACGCATAGTCGTCGCCGAACAACGCGTTGTCCGCGTCGTGCTCCTGGGTCTGCACCAGCCAGCAGGTCTGGCAGACCAGCACCCGCAGCGGATACCAGGCCTCGGGCCCGCGCAGGCGGTCCGCATCGAGAAACGCATTGGACGGCGGTGCATGGCCGAGGTCCAGCATCGCGAGGTCGAGCGGGGCGCCGCAGTGCCGGCACTTCATGGAGCCAGCCCCGGAAAATCGTCGTCGAGGTGCGGCATCGCGGCGTCGCGCTCCGACATCCTGGCGATCGGCAACGGCCAGGCGATGGCCAGGCGCGCGTCGCCGGCGTGCACGCCGCCCTGGTGCTGCGGCGCGTACGGCACGGAATGGCAATAGATCAGCTGCACGTCGTCGCTCACGGTCTGGAACCCGTGCGCGCACCCCGGCGGGATCAGCATCGCGACCGCCAGTTCCGGCGACAGGATCTGCGCATGCCAGCGCAGGAAGGTCGGAGAGTCACGACGCAGGTCCACCGCCACATCCCAGACCTGGCCCTGCACGCAGCTGACCAGCTTCATCTCCGCCGCGGGCGCATGCTGGTAGTGCAGTCCACGGACCGTGCCACGGGTCGTGGTCCGGCTGTGGTTGATCTGGGCCATCGGTCCCTGCCAGCCGGCCGGGGCCAGCGCATCGGCGCAGAACAGGCGGGCGAAACTGCCGCGCTCGTCCGCGTGGGGTCGCCGGCGCACCAGCATGACACCGGCCAGCGGTGTGGGTGACAGGTCCAGATCAGGCACGAACGGGCTCCAACGGTGAAACCCGCAAGTGTGCACCGTCAGCCGCCGCCCGCGCGGCGCGCCGCGCATGGGTCTGGCCGCGGTGGCCGGCCGGCACCCGGACCGGCCGATCGCGCAGGCCACCGGCCGGGCGCATGGCGGCCATCACGCGTTTCGCGGTTGGGCCGGCACGTCGATGGGCTCGGCCGGCAGTCCCTGGCAATAACGCGTCCACATGGCGCGAAACGCCCACTCGACGGCACGCGAGAACCCCGGCCCGTCCATGAACGGCGAGTTCTGCATGCGCTCGCGCATGCCGGCGCGCAAGCGCTCCAGCGCCCGGGTATCGCTGGCAAACGCCACCGCCTTGTCGATGAACGCCTGTTCGTCGTGCGCAATCCACTCGGGCAAGCCGAGGTTCATCATGAAGGTCGATCCGATGCGCCCCAGCGGCGGACGACCCGCCAGCGTGAGTGTCGGAACCCCCATCCACAAGGCATCGACCAGCATGGTGCCGCCGCTGTGCGGGAAGCTGTCGAGCAATATGTCGAAGTCGTGCAGGCCGGTGAAGATGTTGCTGCTGTTGCGCATCTCGACCCGGTCCGTGTCGACGCCCTGCTCCTGCATCAGGCGCACGTAATGCGCCTGGTTGCGCGGATCCGTGAAATGCTTGAAGTCCAGCACCAGGCGGGCATCGGGCATGCGGCGCAGGATCTCGCCCCAGACGCGGAACGTGTGGTGGTTGAGCCGCTCGGTGCGTCCCGAATAGGCGAACGTCACGTAGCCGTTGCGCAGGCACGGCGGCGGACGGGGCGCATCCGACGCGGCCAGCGGATCGTAGGCGGCGAAGCAATGCGGCAGGCGCACGATGGTCTCGCGCGCGATGGTCTCGGGCGGAGCGAGGTACTGGTCGTACAACACATAGTCCACCGTCGCAAGGCCCGTGGTCCAGGCGGCACCCAGCCAGGTCACCTGCAGGGGCGCGGGCTTGAGCGCGAATACGCCCAGCCGGTCGTCGCGCATGTGGTTGCAGCAATCGACCAGGATGTCGATGCCATCGTCGCGCGCCATCTGCGCCACCTCTTCGTCGCTGCGATCGCGAATGTCGCGCCAGTGGTCGAAACACTGCCGGAACTTGCGCGTGAAGGCGTCGTCCGAGCGGACGTTCGAATACGCGTACAACTCGACCGCGTCATGGTCGTGGTTGGCGAACAGCGGATGAAAGTAGAACCGCGACGTATGGCGGCGAAAGTCCGGCGACACATAGGCCACCTTGAGCCGGCGCCCCGGCGTGCGGTCGTGCTGCGAGAAATCGGTCGCCGGGCGGGGATGCAGGTCGCCCCAGCGCACGAACTCGGCAAAGATGTCGTCCACGGACAGGTCCGGATGGTAGGAAAACGCATACAGGCGCTTCTCCCACAACACGCGGTCCTGCGGCAACAGCGCCAGCGCGGCATCGGACTCGGCCACCACGCTACCGAAATCGGCCAGCTTGGCCATCACGTTGGCCAGCCCCTGGTGGGCATTGGCCTGCGTGGTGTCCGTACGCACACCGGCCTGCTGATCCGCGCTGTGCGCCAGCATCTCCAGCGTTCGGCGATAACCCTGCGCCGCGTCCACCAGCCGGCCCTGCTCCTCGTCGACCTGCGCCAGGTGGCTGTGCGCCGGAATGTAGCCCGGCTCGACCTCCAGGCCCCGTCGATAGAAGGCGGCCGCCTCCGGATACCGGTTCTGGCTCAGCATGGTGGCACCCATGTTGACCAGCGCCGACGCGAAATCGGGCTGGATCGCCAGGGCCAGCAGCAGATGGGATTGCGCCTCGACCGGGCGCCCCCGGTTCTGCAGCGCGAACGCATAGTTGCTCAGCGCGCTGACATCGTCGGGCGCCAGCGCCACGGCGCGTGCCAGCGGCGCCAACGCATCGTCCTTGCGGTCCAGGTTCACCAGCGCGGCGCCCAGCGCCTTCCAGCCGAACGGGTCGGCCGGATGGCGTCGCGTCAACACGGCCGCGCGCGCCACCACGTCGTCCAGCCGCTCGCGGCGGAACAGGT
>JBFIDI010000436.1:0-4899 GCA_041581405.1 Burkholderiaceae bacterium | reverse complement strand
GCACCGGCCAGATAGGGCTTGAGCACGACATCGCCGACGAGCATGCCGCCGGCAATCCATCCCAGCAGGGCCGCACCGAGCGTGATGACGAGGGGAAAACGGTCCATTAGCTTGAGCACGAACTTGCTGCCCCAGACGATGATTGGGATGCTGATCAGGATGCCGAAGACGACCAGCCCGATATCGCCCTTGGCCGCGCCAGCCACCGCGATCACGTTGTCGAGGCTCATCACCGCATCGGCGACGACGATCGTCTTGATCGCGCCGAGCAGATGCGTGCTGCCCTCGATGCCGTCGTGCCCGCCTTCTTCCTCCGGCAGCAGCAGCTTGACGCCGATCCACAGCAGCAGCAGCGCGCCGACGATCTTCAGGTAAGGCAGCGCCAGCAACTGCAGGGCGAAGAAGATCAGCACGACGCGCAGCGCGATCGCCCCGAATACGCCCCAGAAAATGCCCTTGTTGCGCTGCTGCTCCGGCAGCCTGCGGCAGGCCAGCGCGATGACGATCGCATTGTCGCCGCCGAGCAGGATGTCGATGGCGATGATCTGCAGCACCGCGAAGAAAAACGCAAGACTGAAATATTCCATGTGTGCCGCTTAGCGGGTTACCGAGGCGACTCCGGCTGCCGGAATCGCCTCAGAGTTCTTCCTGAAACGCTTCTTCTCGCGTCTTCTTGAATGCCGGCAACGCCACCAGCAGGATCAGCGCCACCGCCATCAGGAGCAGCGTCAGCGACAACGGCCGCGTGAAGAACACCGTCGGATCACCGCGCGACAGTAGCATCGCGCGGCGCAGATTTTCCTCCATCATCGGCCCGAGGATGAAACCGAGGATCAGTGGCGCCGGCTCGCAGCGGAGCTTGAAGAACAGGTAGCCAAGCACCCCGAACACGGCGACCATCTTCACTTCGAAGGTGTCGTTGTTCACCGAGTAGGCGCCGATCACGCAGAAGACCATGATCGCCGGAAACAGCCACCGGTACGGCACGGTCAGCAACTTGACCCAGATACCGATCAGCGGCAGGTTCAGGATCACCAGCATCAGGTTGCCAACCCACATCGAGGCGATCAGGCCCCAGAACAGCGCCGGGTTGCTGGTCATCACCTGCGGGCCGGGCTGGATGTTGTGGATCGTCATCGCGCCGATCATTAGCGCCATCACCGCGTTGGGCGGAATGCCCAGAGTGAGCATCGGAATGAACGAGGTCTGTGCGCCGGCGTTGTTGGCCGACTCCGGCGCGGCCACGCCCTGCACCGCGCCCTTACCGAAACGCTCGGGCGTCTTGCTGATTTTCTTCTCGACCGTGTAGGCAGCGAATGCCGACAGCAGCGCGCCGCCGCCCGGAAGAACGCCGAGCACCGAGCCCAGCAGGGTGCCGCGCACCACCGCCGGCGCGGCCTGCCTGAACTCCTCTTTGGTCGGCATCAGGCTGCCGACCTTGTCGGTGAACACCTCGCGGTGTTCCTCCTTCTTCTCCAGGTTGCTGATGATCTCGGCGAAGGCGAAGGTGCCCATCGCCACGGCGACGAAGCCGATGCCGTCGGTCAACTGCGGGATGTCGAAGCTGTAGCGCGCCACGCCGGAGTTCACGTCGGTGCCGACCAGGCCCATCAGCAGACCCAGCAGAACCATGCCCACGGCCTTCAGGATGGAGCCGGACGCCAGCACGATGGCGCCGATCAGACCCAGGATCATCAGCGAGAAATACTCGGCCGGACCGAACTTGAACGCGACCTCGGTCAGCGGCACGGCGAAACCGGCCAGCACCAGGGTGCCGACGCAGCCGGCGAAGAACGAACCGAGGCCAGCCGCCGCCAGTGCCGGACCCGCCCTGCCCTGGCGCGCCATCTGGTAGCCGTCGATCACCGTGACGACGGACGACGCCTCTCCCGGCAGGTTGACCAGGATGGCCGTGGTGGAGCCGCCGTACTGGGCGCCGTAATAGATGCCGGCCAGCATGATCAGCGCCGACACCGGTGGCAGGGCATAGGTGGCCGGCAGCAGCATGGCGATCGTCGCCAGCGGGCCGATGCCCGGCAACACGCCGATCAGCGTACCCAGCAGGCAACCGATGAACGCATACAGCAGGTTGATCGGCGTGAAGGCGACGCCGAAACCGATCGCGAGGTTGTTGAACAAATCCATGTTTTTCCCCTTAACCGGCAATGAACGCAGGCCACGCCGGGAACTGCAGCTTCAGCGCGACGATGAACGTCAGGTAGCAGGTGACGGCCAGGATCACCGCCAGGATCGCCACCTCCTTGAACTTGAACTCGTCGCCGGCCAGCGCGGCGATGAAGGTCAGCGCGATGATGGCTGCCGTCAGACCCATGTAGGGCAGGTTGATGCTGGGCAGGCCGCCGAGCAGCACGCCGAAGGTCAGGTTGGCCAGGATGATGAAGAACAGCGGCTTCCAGGCAATGCTGCCGATCTTGTCGCCGTCCTCGGTCTCGACGATCAGGGCATTGAAGGTGACGACCAGGCCCAGGATCGCCAGCAACACGCCCAGCATCAGCGGGAAATAACCCGGCCCCATGCGGGCCGCGTCGCCGACCTTGTAGTTGGTCGCGCCCCAGGCAAACGCGACGCCGACCACGATGAACAACAAGCCTGAGAAAAAGTCTTTCTGACTTTTGATCCGCATGCAAACGCTCCTCTTGTATTGAAACCGAGCGCGATTGTGAGCAGCGTTTGGCGCCGCGGCGATGTGGATACCACCTACTGGCGCATGTGGATAACACGTACCCGCGGCCACCCGGGCCGGGGTCGTGCAGGCTTAATGCAGCGGTGGTGTCGCGGCCAGGACTTCGGCCATCACCGTCGTTCCGTGCGCAACCTCGAGCGCGCCGGCCAGGCGCAGCGGTCGCATGCCGTCCTTGACGGCCTGGCGGCGCAAGGCATCGGTGTTGGGCTCGCGCGTGACCGTGGTCTTGAACGCCTCGGTCACGACCAGCAGTTCGTACAGGCCGGTGCGGCCGCGGAACCCGGTCATGCGGCAATCGACGCAGCCCACCGGCTTGAACGGCCGATAGGCACCGTTGATCTGCCAGGGCTTGACGAACTCGGCCAGGTCGGCGCGGTTCGCCTCCGGGTCGCGCACGCGGCACTTGTCACACAAGGTGCGCACCAGGCGTTGTGCCAGCACGCCGTTCAACGTGGCGTTGATCAGGTAGGGCGGAATGCCCAGCTCCAGCAACCGGCTGACCGCGGACGGCGCGTCGTTGGTGTGCAGCGTCGAGAACACCAGGTGGCCGGTGAGCGCGGCCTGCACCGCCATCTCGGCCGTCTGCAGGTCGCGGATCTCGCCGACCATGATGATGTCCGGATCCTGCCGCATCAGCGCGCGCAGGCCTTCCGTGAAGCCGAAATCGAGCTGGGGCTGGACCTGCGTCTGGTTGAACGACGGCTCGATCATCTCGATCGGGTCTTCCACCGTGCTGACGTTGACCTCCTCGGTCGCCACCCGCTTGAGCGTGGAATACAGCGTCGTGGTCTTGCCCGAACCGGTGGGCCCGGTGACCAGCACGATGCCGTGCGGCCGGCGCACCAGCGCCTCCCAGCGTTGGGCGTCGTGGGAGCCGAAACCGAGCGCGTCGAGGTCCTTGACCGCCGTGTCCGGGTCGAAGATGCGCATCACCATCTTTTCGCCGAACGCGGTCGGCAGCGTGGAAATCCGCATCTCGACCTCGTCGCCACGCGGGTTGCGGGTCTTGATGCGGCCGTCCTGCGGGCGGCGCTTCTCGACCACGTCCATGCGCCCGAGCAGCTTGATGCGCGCGGTCATCGCGTTGAGCACGCCCATCGGCATCTGGTAGACCGGATGCAACACGCCGTCGATACGAAAGCGGATCACGCCCTGCTCGCGGCGCGGCTCCAGGTGGATGTCGCTGGCGCGCTGGTCGAACGCGTATTGCCACAACCAGTCCACCACCTGCACCACGCCCTGGTCGTTGGCGTCGAGCTGCTTGTTGGCCTTGCCCAGCTCGACCAGCTGTTCGAAGCTGGCGCCGGCGTTGCCGCCGCCGGACTTCATCGCCGAACGCACCGATTTGGCCAGCGCATAGAACTCGGCGGTGAAACGCGCGATCTCCTGCGGGCTCGCCAGCACGCGGCGCACCGAACGCCGGCTCTGGCGCTCGACCTCGGCGACCCAGTCCACGATGAACGGCTCGGCCGTGGCCACGACCATCTCGGTCGGCGTGACCTGCACGGGCAACACCCGGTGCCGCTCGGCATACGGCGCGCTCATCGCGTCGGCCACCTTGCCGACGTCGACCTTGAGCGGGTCGATGCGCAGATAGGCCATGCCGGCGCGCCCCGCCAGCCATTCGGTCAGCGACTCGATGTCGAGTGCGCGGTTGTCGGCGGCGCGGCGCATCGACACGCTGGCCAGCCGCACCAGCGGATGTTGTGCACTTTCGGCCTGCGAGCAGCGTGCGATCGTGCGCGCGGCCTCGTCGGGCGCGATCACGCCGTCGGCACGCAGCCATTCGACGAGCGCGCGCCAGTCCAGCGGGCCCCGGCCCTGGTGGGCCTTGGCGGCGGCGTCGTGCCCCACGGCGCCGTTCATCGCGCCGCCACCAGGGGCTTGAGCACCCGGACCCATTGCGCGGCCGGCAAGGCCCAGCGTTGCTCGATCTCCTGCGCCCGTTGCTGCAACACGGCGCGGGTCGGCCGCACGGCCGTCTTCTGTGCCAGCACCACGGTGTTGCCTTCGCGCGTGGCCTTGAACGGCCAGATCGCGTCTTGGCCGAATACCGCCGACAGCCGCTCGACACTGCGCACGCAGCTGGACGAACGTCCGAACAGGTTCACGGTCAGACAACCGTCGTCGGTCAGCAGGCGCCGGCAATCCGCATAAAACGCCTCGCTGTCGAGCACCGGGGCGGCCGCTTCGTG
>JBFIDI010000435.1:0-4910 GCA_041581405.1 Burkholderiaceae bacterium | reverse complement strand
CCGATCCCGACCCGGGCGCGACCCGGCAATTGTTGCTGGGCCTGGTTTTCGGCGTGATTTTCGGCTTCCTGCTGCAAAAAGGCGGCGTCGCCAAATACGACGTGCTGATGGGTGCACTGCTGCTGACCGATTTCACCGTCATGAAGATCATGCTGACGGCGATCGCCGTGGGCGCGGTCGGCATCTTCAGCATGCATGCGCTCGGTTGGGTCCGGCTGCACGTCAAGAAGACGCAATACCTGGCCAACATCGTTGGCGGCCTGGCTTTCGGCGCCGGCTTCGCGCTGTTGGGATATTGCCCCGGCACCGGTGCCGCGGCCCTGGGTCAGGGCAACTTCGATGCGCTGGCGGGCATTGCCGGCATGCTGGCCGGCAGCCATCTGTTTGCCGAGTTGTCGCATCCGCTGGCCGCGGTCCAGGCCCGTGGCAACCGCGGCCGCATCATGCTCAACGAACTGGCCGGCGTGCCGCTGCGCATCTTCCTGCCGTTGTTCGTTCTGGTGCTGGTCGCAGCGTTGTGGCTGCTGGAGCAATGGTCACCATGACCAGCGGTCGCCCTTCCGCGCCGGGGCCGGACCGGACCCGCGCTCACATTTTCGAAGGAGTCCACAATGGGCAATAAAACCGTGGCCTACATCCTCTTTGTGCTTGCCATCGTCATGCTCGCATTGGGTTGGATCATGCAAGGGTTGCCACCGGCCATCACCGGTATTGGCTTCGCTGTGATCGGATATCACTTCCTCCAGCAACGGTAGGGGCGGATCAGGCCCGGTGCGCGGGCCTCTACCCCGGCCCTTACAACACCCGCGTAACACTCGCCGGCTTGAACCCGAGGTCCGCTGCCTTGCCCTTGCGCCCGCGCCCGGCCATGGCGTTGTTCAGGCTGCGGATTTCCAGCGTTTCTTCGCGCGCCTTGCCGCCGCGGCCGACACCCGCGATACGCACGCTGCGGGTATAGGCCGCCGCGCCGGCCAGCGTGTCCTTGGCCTCGAGGTCGATCAGCTTGAGACCGCGTCCGCCATTGGCCATGGTGTTGAGCTGCTCGATCGGGAACGTCAGGATGCGACCGCCGACAGACGCGCAGGCCACGTGGGTGGCCGGCGGCAACGGGGTTGCGCCGACGATGCCCGCCACCGGCGACGGCGCGTTGACCGTCTCGCCGTCGGCACAACTGACGAAGGCCTTGCCGGCCTTCAGGCGTGAGGTCATGTTCTCGATCGACGCGATGAAGCCGTAGCCGCCCGAGCCGCTGAGCAGCAGCGTCGCGGCCGCCGGGCCGGCGAAGTAATACGCCAGCTGGGTGCCAGGCTCCAGGTCGATCATCGTCGTGACCGGTTGCCCGTCGCCCCGCGCGCCCGGCAAGGTCGATACGGCATTCGAATACACCCTGCCGTTGCTGCCGAACACCAGCAGCGTGTCGACCGAGCGGCACTCGAACGTGCCGTACAAGGCGTCGCCCGCCTTGAACGTGAAGATCGCCGGATCGTGGCCGTGGCCGGTGCGCGCCCGCACCCAGCCCTTGGTGCTGACGACCACGGTCACTGGCTCGTCGACCACCTTGACCTCGAGCACGGCGCGTTTCTCGGCCTGGATCAGCGTGCGGCGCTCGTCGCCGAAGGTCTTGGCGTCCTGCTCGATCTCGCGCACCATCAGGCGGCGCAAGGCCGCCGGGCTGCCCAGGATCTCTTCGAGTTTCTTCTGGTCTTCGCGCAGGCCCTTGAGCTCCTGCTCGATCTTGATCGCCTCGAGCCGGGCCAGCTGGCGCAGCCGGATCTCGAGGATGTCCTCGGCCTGGCGCTCGGACAGGTTGAAACGCTCCATCAGCGCCTGGCGCGGCTCGTCCGACTGGCGGATGATCGCGATCACCTCGTCGATGTTGAGCAGCACCAGCTGGCGCCCCTCGAGGATGTGGATGCGGTCCAGCACCTTGGCCAGCCGATGCCGCGAACGCCGCTCGATGGTCTGCTGGCGGAACGCGATCCACTCGAGCAGCATCTGTCGCAGCGACTTTTGCGTCGGGCGCTTGTCCAGCCCGATCATGGTCAGGTTGATCTGCGCCGAGGTCTCCAGGCTGGTGTGGGCCAGCAGCGTGTGGATCAGTTCCTGCTGCGAGATGCGGCTGGTCTTGGGTTCTAGCACCAGCCGCACCGCGGCCTCCTTGCTCGACTCGTCGCGCACGCCGTCGAGCACCGCCAGCACGCTGGCCTTGAGCTGGGTCTGCTCCTGCGACAAGGCCTTCTTGCCGGTGCGGATCTTGGGGTTGGTGAGTTCCTCGATCTCCTCGAGCACCCGTTGCGTGCTGACATTGGGCGGCAGCTCGGTCACCACCAGCTGCCACTGGCCCCGCGCGAGGTCTTCGATGGTCCAGCGCGCGCGCACCTTGAGCGAGCCACGTCCGCTGCGGTAGGCGTCCGCGATGTCGCCGGCGCTGCTGATGATCTGTCCGCCACCGGGATAGTCCGGCCCCGGCACCAGCGCGAACAACTCGTCGTCGGGCAGGTTCGCGTTCTTGACGAGCGCCACGCTGGCGGCGGCGATCTCGCGCAGGTTGTGGCTCGGAATCTCGGTGGCCATGCCCACGGCAATGCCGCTGGCGCCATTGAGCAGCGCGAACGGCAGCCGCGCCGCCAGCTGGCCGGGCTCCTCGGTCGAGCCGTCGTAGTTGGGAACGAAGTCGACCGTGCCTTCGTCGATCTCGTCCAGCAGCAGGTTGGTGATCTTCGCCAGCCGCGCCTCGGTGTAACGCATCGCGGCGGCGCCGTCGCCATCGCGGCTGCCGAAGTTGCCCTGCCCGTCGATCAGCGGATAACGTTGCGAGAAGTCCTGGGCCATGCGCACCAGCGCGTCATAGGCCGCCTGGTCGCCGTGCGGATGGAAACGGCCGAGCACGTCGCCGACCACCCGCGCCGACTTGACCGGCCGCGCACCGGTATTGCCGTTGGGGCCGCCGAAGCCCAGGCCCATGCGCTGCATCGCGTACAGGATGCGCCGCTGCACCGGCTTTTGCCCGTCGCAGACGTCGGGCAGGGCCCGGCCCTTGACGACGCTCAGCGCATATTCGAGATAGGCGCGTTGCGCATAGTTGGCCAGGTTCAGGTTGTCGTCGCCCTCGGGCTCGGCGCCCGGCGCCAGATCGAGTGTGGTTTGGTCAGTCATGGTCGTACAGCAGATCAGGCCCACGCAGGCCCGTGCAAGCCTGCGCTCGCAAGGACGGCAGGCCGAAGGTCAGTTGGAAACGGTGGTCGCCGCGTCGGAGGCGGACAGCGGCACCGAGGGAATCTGGGCGGGCAGGTTGCCGCGGCCCACCGCGCCGCCGCGGATCGCCGGGCGCACGCGCGAATGCGGATACCGCGACTCCGGCGTTGCCGCTGCCGGTGGGGCCGGCGGCTTGAGGCCGGCGTACAAGGCCATCACGTTCTTGACGTAATTCTGGGTTTCCTTGTAGTTCGGGATCCGGTTGCCGGCACGCATCACGGCACCTTCGCCGGCGTTGTAAGCGGCCAGCGCCAGTTCGAGTTCGCCGGGAAACATGTTGATCAGGTCACGCAGGTAACGCACGCCGGCCCGGATGTTGATGCGCGGGTCGGTCAGCTTGTGCTCGAGCGGGCCGTGGCGGTCGGAATCGACGCCGTAACGGCGCGCCGTGTCGGGCATCAGCTGCATCAGGCCGATGGCCCCCTTGGGCGACACCGCGCTGGTATTGAAACCGGACTCGGTGGCAATCAGTGCCTGCAGCAACTCGTAGTCGATGTTGTGGTCGCTCGACGCGTCCTGCAGGATCTGCCGCACCGACTTGTAACTCGGCGAGCTGTCGAAAAACGCCAGCAGGCGCGACGGCGGGGGCGGCGGGTCGGGCACCACCGGTGCGCTCACCACCCGCTCGGGCGGTGGCGGGTCGAGCCGGGTATCGAAGGTCTCGGCCTGGCGGAAGAACAGCTCGTAACGCGCGTCGACCTGCTCGGACGCGAAATGCGCCACACCCTGGGGGTCGACGAAGGCCCAGACATCGGCCAGGGCGGGCTGCGCCGCAACACCCAGCACCATGCCGGCCAGCCCCAGGCGCAATCCGCGGGCCACACCGGACATCCGCGACGAACGGGAAAAACGCCAGCCGGCCATCAGACGTCGACCTCCACCGAATCGCCGTGCAATTCCATCAGTTCGCGCCGCGCCGCGGCTTCGCCCTTGCCCATCAGCTTGGTGATCAGGCTCTCGGTGGCGCCGAAATCGATCGCACCCAGGCGCACCGGCAACAGCCGGCGGGTATCCGGATTGAGCGTGGTGTCCCACAGTTGTTCGGCGTTCATCTCTCCCAGTCCCTTGAATCGGCTGATGCTCCAGGCATTCTCGCGAACCCCCTCCTTGCGCAGCTTGTCCAGGATGGCCGTCAGTTCGCCCTCGTCCAGCGCATACGCCTTGGACGCCGGCTTCTTGCCGCGCGCCGGGGCATCGACCCGGAACAGTGGCGGACGTGCCACGAAAACATGCCCATTTTCAACCAGTTTCGGGAAATGGCGAAAGAACAAAGTCAGCAAAAGCACCTGGATATGCGATCCGTCAACATCGGCGTCGCTCAGGATGCAGATCTTGCCGTAACGCAGGCCGGACAGGTCGGGGCTGTCGTGCGGCCCATGCGGGTCGACCCCGATCGCCACCGCGATGTCGTGGATCTCGTTGTTCGCGAACAGGCGGTCGCGCTCGACCTCCCAGGTGTTGAGCACCTTGCCGCGCAGCGGCAGGATGGCCTGGGACTCCTTGTCGCGGCCCATCTTGGCACTGCCCCCGGCCGAATCGCCCTCGACCAGGAACACCTCGTTGTGCGACAGGTCCCGGCTTTCGCAGTCGGTCAGCTTGCCGGGCAACACGGCCACGCCGGAGCCCTTGCGTTTCTCGACCTTCTGGCCGGCCTT
>JBFIDI010000434.1:0-4944 GCA_041581405.1 Burkholderiaceae bacterium | reverse complement strand
GGATCACGATGGAAGACGGCCGCGAACTGCCGCTGTACAAGCTCGAGACCTCCAGCGAGTCGCACCCGTTCTACACCGGAACGCAGAAGTCGGTCGACAACATGGGCGGACGCGTCGAGAAATTCCGCAACCGCTACGGCAAGACGACGGTCAAGTAAGCATCGATCACACCCAGACGAAGGGCAGCCCGGGCGACCGTGCTGCCCTTTTTTGTCTTTACCCAGCGCCGACGCAGCACCCCGCTCCCCGCAGACCGTGAACCAACCCAGCCCCGCCATCGTCGCCCAGGGCGCGGTGCGCCGCCTTCCCCGCGTCGCGCTGCTGCTGCTGTGCCTGGCCTACATCGTGCCCGGCCTGGTCGGACGCGAACCCTGGCGCAACGCCGACATGGCCAGCTTCGGCTACATGGAGCAGATCGCCCGGGGTGCGACCCGCTGGCTCGATCCGCTGTTGCTGGGCATGCGGCCGGAGCTCGACGGACTGTTGCCCTACTGGATCGGCGCCTGGTTCGTTCAATGGGGTCCGGCCTGGATCTCGCCCGTATTGCTGGCGCGCCTGCCGTTCGCGCTGATGCTCGCGTCGACGCTGGCAGCGACCTGGTACGCCGTCTACAACCTGGCCTCGCACCCGCGGGCCCAACCGGTCGCATTCGCTTTTGGCGGTGAAGCCAACCCGACCGATTACGCGCGGGCCATCGGCGACGGCGCGCTGCTGGCCCTGATCGCCTGCCTGGGACTGGCGCAGCTCTCGCACGAGGTCACGACCTATCTGGCCCAGCTCTGTTTCACCGCACTGGCCTTTTACGGGATGGCCGCCATCGGCCATCGACTGTGGATTCCCGCCGTCGCGCTGGCATGCGGGCTCGCCGGCCTGGTGCTCAGCGCCGCCCCCAGCATGGCCGCCCTGTTCGGCACCGGCGCGGCGCTGCTGCACTTCCTGGCTGCCGAACCCGGACCGGCCGGCCGCCGTCGCGCCCTGCGCAGCGCCGGCGTGATCGCGCTGCTCACCGTGCTGGCCGCCGCACTGGCGTCGGCACTGGACCTGTGGCATTGGCGCGTGTTGCTGCCGCAGGACGCCGGCAGCAAGGACTGGCGCAGCCTGGCCCGCCTGTTGCTGTGGTTCACCTGGCCGGCATGGCCGCTGGTCATCTGGACCCTGTGGCGCTGGCGACGCCAGCTCGCCATGGTGCCGGTGAGCCTGCATCTGGTCCTGCCCCTGTGGTTCGCCATCGTGACGATTGCCGCCACCGTGACGACCAAGCCGGCCGACCGCACCCTGCTGCTCGCCCTGCCCGCGCTGGCCACGCTGGCCGCGTTCGCGCTGCCGACGCTGCGCCGCAGCATGGCGGCCTTGATCGACTGGTTCACGCTGCTGTTCTTCACCGGCTGCGGCATCGTCATCTGGGTGATCTGGGTCGCGATGCAGACCGGCGTGCCACGCCAGCCGGCGGCCAACGTCTTCAAGCAGGCGCCCGACTTCCAGGCCTCGTTCGACCTGACGACCTTCATCGTCGCCCTGTCGGCAACCCTGGTCTGGGCCTGGGTGGTGCAGTGGCGCGTCGGACGGCACCAGGCAGCGATCTGGAAAAGCCTGGTCCTGCCGGCCAGCGGGGCCGTGTGGTGCTGGCTGCTGCTGATGACCTTGTGGATGCCGCTGCTGGACTTCGTGCGCAGCTATCGGCTGGTGACCGAGCGCGTGACCGCCCAGGTCGGACAACACGCCTGCCTGCAGGTGATGGACCTGGAACGCGACCAGATCGCGGCACTGCTGTACCACGGCGGGTTCCGGCTCACACCGGCCGGACCCGCGTCCGACTGCCCCTGGCTGATTGCCGACCCGGAACTGCTGGCGCAGCGCCGGCACCAGCCCGATCCGGCGCAGTGGCTGTCACACGCGCCGATCGAGCGCGCTTCGGGCAAGGGCGACGAATTCCACCTGTTCCGCCGCGTCACGCCGTGACGGCGTCCGCGTCGCGGCGCGCCGGCTGACTCCCGCCGACCCGCTGCACCCGGCTGGCGGGAAATCCGATGGAAAAACGAGACCCCTGGCCGGGCTTGCTGGTGATGTGCAACTGCGCGCCATGGCGCTGGACGACATGCTTGACGATCGCCAGGCCCAGTCCGGTACCGCCGGTTTCGCGCGAGCGACTGCGGTCGACCCGATAGAAACGCTCGGTCAGCCGGGGCAGATGTTCGGGCGCGATACCGGGGCCGTCGTCGGTGACCGAAAACTCGCCGCTGCCATCCGCATGGCAGGTCCATTGCAGCGTGACCTTGCCGCCATGGGGCGTGTAGCGGATCGCGTTGTTGACCAGGTTGGCCAGCGCGCTGTGCAACTCCATCTGCGAGCCGGCGACCCGGCAATCCTGATCGATCCGGACGGCGAGGTCGTGGCCGACCTGGGTCATCAGCATCGACAGTTCCCGCCCCTCGTGCGCGCATGCGTCCATCAGCCCGCGCACGTCGACCCATTCGTCGAGTCGCGGCAACGGGCTTCCCTCGAGCCGCGACAACGTCAGCAAGTCGTTGACCAGGGTCTGCATGCGTTGTGCCTGCTGCGACATCAGCGCCAGGTAGCGCTGGCGCTCGGGGGCATCCATCGGCAGGTTCTGCATCGTCTCGACGAATCCGCCCAGCACGGTCAGCGGGGTGCGGATTTCATGCGACACGTTGGCCACGAAGTCGCGCCGCATGGTTTCGGCCTGCTCGAGCGCGGTCACATCGCGTGACATCATCAGGCTGCGGCCCTCGCCGTACGGATGCAGATGCACCGACAGGCGCACCGGGCGGCTGTTGCTGCTGGCCGGGCCGGGAATCACCACATCGTGGGTAAAGTCGCCCCGGGCCTGGTAGGCGGCGAAATGCGGATCGCGCACCAGGTTGGAGACCTGCTGCATCAGGTCGCGCTGGGGATCGAAACCGAAGTGGTCGGCGGCGGTCTGGTTGCACCATTCGATGCGCCCCTCGGCATCGAGCAGCACCACACCATTGGGAGAGGCCTGGATGGCCGACAGGAACTCCTGCAGGCGCTGGTCGCTTTCGATCAGCTTGCGGTCGCGGATACGCACCAGGCGCCTGACCCGATCGGCCATTTCGCCCCAGTACCCGGGTATCACCGGCGGGCGATTGGTGTCACCCTCGCGCAGCCAGCTGCGCAGCTTCTGCCCGCGACGCAGGTCGATCAGCACCCACGCCATGCTCGCGGCCAGGATGCCGACGATGACACGATGTTCGGGTTGCGCCAGCGACAGCGCGAAATACCCCGCCAGCGCACCGGCGAGCTGGAACAGGAAGAAGCGAAAGACGCGCCAGATCATCGGCCACGGGAGAAGCGCTGGGGCTTCAGTTCGACTGCGACGAGGTCAGGGCCGTCAGGCGATAACCCACGCCACGGACCGTCTCGACCATCGCGCCGGCTTCGCCGAGCGCCTCGCGCAGCCGCTTCACATGCACGTCCACCGTGCGCTCCTCGATGTAGACATGGTCACCCCACACCTTGTCGAGCAACTGGCCGCGGCTGTGCACCCGCTCGGCATGTTTCATCAGGTAATGCAGCAACTTGAACTCGGTCGGCCCCAGCTTGAGCATGCGGTCCTCGAAGCTGACCCGATGCGTGGCCGCATCCAGGTGCAGCGAGCCGATCGACACGCTGTCGGCGACACTCTCCGGCGCACGTCGGCGCAACACCGCGCGGATACGTGCCAGCAGTTCCTGCGTCGAGAACGGCTTGGTGATGTAGTCGTCGGCTCCGGCGTCGAGTCCGGCCACCTTGTCGGGTTCGTCGCCGCGCGCGGTGATCATCAGGATGGGCACCGGCTTGACGCGCGGATCGGCCCGCCAGCGCCGTGCCAGCGTCAGGCCGCTGTGACCCGGCAGCATCCAGTCGAGCAGGATGGCGTCGGGCAACACCTCGTTGATCTCGCGCTGGGCACCGTCGCCATCGGCCACCCAGATCGGCTGGAAGCCGTTGTGGCGCAGGTTGACGGAAATCAGCTCGGCGATCGCCGGTTCATCCTCCACCACCAGAATACGCGGCAATTTCGCCATCTGCTTGTTGTCCTTCCTGCGCTCAGCGCACGACCGATTCGATCTGTTCCATCGGGGTGTGGCGCACGTCGGCGCCCTTGACCACGTAGATCGTGCATTCGGCAATGTTCTTGGCATGGTCCCCGATACGTTCCACCGCCTTGGCCAGGAACAACAGGTCCAGGCTGGGCGAGATCGTGCGCGGGTCTTCCATCATGTAGGTGATGAGCTTGCGCACGAAACCGTCGAACTCGCGGTCGATCGCGTCGTCCTCCTTGAGAATCGACAGCGCGATGTTGGCGTCCAGCCGCGCAAAGGCGTCGAGCGACTTGCGCAGCAGCGCGGAGGCCAGTTCGGAGGCGACGCGCACGTCGGAGGCCGGCAGGTTGCGTGCCGCCCCGCTCTCGATGATGGAGCGGACCATGCGCGCGATCTTGTCGGCCTCGTCGCCGGCGCGCTCCAGGTTGGCCGTGGTCTTGGAGATCGCGATCAGCAGGCGCAGGTCGCGTGCGGTCGGCTGGCGCCGCGCGATGATGGACGACAGGTCGTGGTCGATGTCGACCTCCATCGTGTTCACCTGCGATTCGGTCGCGGAAACCTGCTCGGCCAGTTCGACGCTGAACTGGGACAAGGCCTGCACCGCGGTGCGGATCTGGGATTCGACCAGCCCGCCCATCTTCATGACGCGGGTGGATACGCCGGTCAACTCGCTGTCGAACTGGCTGGAAAGATGTTTGTCGCTCATGGCAAGTCCCTGCTGTGATGTTGAATCAACCGAACCGGCCGGTGATGTAGTCCTCGGTCTCCTTGCGGTTCGGCTTGAAGAACATCTGTTCCGTCGCCCCGAACTCCATCAGGTCGCCCAGGTACATGTAGGCCGTGTAATCGCTGCACCGGGCGGCCTGCTGCATGTTGTGCG
>JBFIDI010000433.1:0-4954 GCA_041581405.1 Burkholderiaceae bacterium | reverse complement strand
GCGGCGCGAGCATCGGGGCGCCACGCCCCGGCCGCTGGGCTGGGACGCGGCGCTCGAGGTCGCCGCCACCGGTCTGCAGCGGATCATCACCGAACACGGACCGGACGCCGTGGGTTTCTACATCTCGGGCCAGCTGCTGACCGAGGACTACTACGTGTTCAACAAGCTGGCCAAGGGCCTGGTGGGCACCAACAACATCGACAGCAACTCGCGCCTGTGCATGAGCAGCGCCGTGGCCGGCTACAAGCAGACGCTGGGCGCCGATGCGCCACCGTGCAGCTACGAGGACATCGACCACGCCGCGTGTATCTTCATCGTCGGCGCCAACCCTGCTTTTGCGCACCCGGTGCTGTTCCGGCGCATCGAGGCGGCCAAACGGGCCAACCCGCAACTGAAGATCGTCGTCGCCGACCCCCGGCGCACCGACAGTGGCGCGACCGCCGACCTTTTCCTGCAGATCCAGCCCGGAACCGACGTGTTGCTGTTCCAGGGCATGTTGCACCTGATGTTGTGGGAAGGCTGGATCGACACCGCCTTCATCGCGGCCCATACCAGCGGCTTCGATGCGCTCAAGGCCAGCGTGCGCGACGCGACGCCGGAGCGGGTCGCCCAGGCCTGCGGCATCACCCGTGACGACCTGATCGAGGCGGCGCGGTTGTTCGCTACCTCGAGCGCGACGCTGAGCCTGTATTGCCAGGGCCTGAACCAGTCCAGCAGCGGCACCGCGAAGAATGTCGCGCTGATCAACCTGCACCTGGCCACGGCACAGATCGGCCGCGCCGGCGCCGGCCCGTTCTCGCTGACCGGCCAGCCCAATGCGATGGGCGGACGCGAGGTCGGCGGATTGGCCAACCTGCTGTCCGGCCACCGCGACATGGCCAATCCAGCCCATCGCGGCGAAGTCGCCGCCTTGTGGGGTGTCGATACGGTACCCGCCACGCCGGGCAGGACCGCCGTCGACATGTTCCAGGCTGCGGCCGATGGCGCAATCCGCGCGTTGTGGATCTGCTGCACCAACCCGGCGCAGTCCTTGCCCGAGCAGTCCGTGGTGCGCCGTGCGCTGGAGCGCGCCGAACTGGTCATCGTGCAGGAGGCCTTCGCCGGCACCGCAACCTGCGCCTACGCCGACCTGCTGCTGCCCGCCGCGAGCTGGGGCGAGAAGGAAGGCACGGTCACCAACAGCGAACGGCGCATCAGCCGGGTGCGCGCGGCAGTGGACGCACCGGGCCAGGCGCGGCGCGACTGGGAGATCGTGGTCGACCTGGCGCGCCGGCTCGAGGCCCGGCTGCCGCACCGCGCCGGCTTGCCGACGCTGTTCCCGTACACCGATGCCGAATCGGTCTGGAACGAACACCGCACGACCACGCGCGGACGCGACCTCGACATCACCGGCATGAGTTACGCCCTGCTGGAACAGGCCGGCCCGCAACAGTGGCCGATGCCCGCCGGTACCCCCCAGGGCCGGGCACGGCTGTACACCGACGGCCGTTTCGCAACACCCGACGGCCGCGCGCGATTCGTCGCCACCCCGTACCGGCCGCTGGCCGAGCCACGCGACGCGCGATATCCGTTCGCGCTCAACACCGGCCGCCTGCGCGACCAGTGGCATGGCATGAGCCGCACCGGCACCTCCGGCCGCGCATTCGCCCATGTCGCCGAACCCGCCGTGCAGATGCATCCGCAGGACATGGCACGCCGCCAGCTGGAGGCGGGCGACCTGGTGCACCTGACCAGCCGGCGGGGCTCCATCGTCGTGCCGGTCCAGGGCGACGCCGACCTGGCGCCGGGCCAGGTATTCCTGGCCATGCACTGGGGCTCGGAATACCTGGGCGGCCACTCCGGCATCGGCACGCCGCTGGCCGGCGTGAATGCGCTCACGACACCGGCGCGTTGCCCCGACTCGAACCAGCCCGAACTCAAGCATGCGGCGGTCAAGGTACTCAAGGCGGACCTGCCGTGGACCTTGCTGGCGCAGGCATGGTTGCCGCCGGATCGCGCGCTGCGGGCGCAGGAGCGGCTGCGCGCGTTGATGCCGCAGTTCGCGTTCGCCGTGTGCGTGCCGTTTGCCAGCCGCAGCACGCTGGACGACAGCGCCCATGCCCGCGACGGCGTATTGCTGCGCTGCGCCGCGGCCGAAGCGCCTGCCGACGCGTTGCTGGCGGCCATCGAGCAGATCCTGGAGCTCGACACCACCGGCGTGTTGCGGTACGCCGACCGCAAGCGGGGCCAGCGGCGCGCCATGCGCCTGGCCGAGCACAACGCGGAGTTGCGCCTGGAGGCCTTTCTGCTCGCCGGCGATACCCGTGCCCAGTCCTGGATCCAGACCGTGTTGCAGGAGCAGCGCGATGCCCGCGCGTTCGGACGCCAGTTGCTGGCCCCGGTGGCCCGGGCGCCCGCGGCCATCGCCGCGCAGGCCCGGCCGGTCTGCACCTGCTTCAACGTGTCGCAACAACAGATCGCAGCCACGCTGGCCGACGGCACCGGGACGGCGACCCAACGGCTGGATCAGCTGCAGCAACGCCTGCACTGCGGCACCAACTGCGGCTCCTGCGTGCCCGAGCTCCGACGCCTGGCGCAGGCATCGTGCCAGGCCGTGCCGGCGCCGCTGGCGGCATAAGCTCATAACCCGTCGTCATCAATGATCCGGGACAATCCGCCCATGGCCATCGCCCACTACATCAAGGAGATCGGACGCGGCAAGGACGGAGCCCGAGCCTTGACGCGTGCGCAGGCGCACGACCTGTTCGGCCAGGTGCTCGATGGCGCGGTGAGCGACCTGGAGGTCGGCGCGTTCTGCCTGGCGATGCGCATCAAGGGCGAGACGGCGCAGGAGATGGCCGGCTTCCTGGACGCGACCTGCGAGCGCCTGCATCCGGTGCCGGCTGCCGACCGGCCGCTGGTCGTGATCCCGAGCTACAACGGCGCGCGCAAGTTGCCGCTGCTGACCCCGCTGCTGGCCATGCTGCTGGCGCGCGAAGGGTTGCGGGTGCTGATCCACGGCGCGGCCAGCGAATCGACCCGCGTCTTCACCGCCGACGTGCTGGCCGCGCTGGACATCGCGCCGGCCAAGGCGATCGGGCCGGTCGATGCCGGCACGGTCGTGTTCGTGCCCACCGCCGTACTCTGCGCCGGACTGCAGCGACTGCTGGAGGTGCGCCGCGTGGTCGGCCTGCGCAATCCGGCGCACAGCCTGGTCAAGCTGATGAACCCGGGCCTGGGCACCAATCTGCTGATCAGCAGCTACACCCACCCCGAATACGCGCTGTCGATGGCGAGCACGTTCGAGCTGATGCAGTCCAACGCCCTGCTGCTGCGCGGCACCGAAGGCGAAGCGGTCGCCGACCCGCGGCGCCAGCCGAAGATGGAGCTGTTCCTGCGCGGTCAGCGGCAGACCGCGCTGCCGTCCCAGGCCGGCAGCCTGGACACGCTGCCCGAACTGCCGCGCGACATCGACGCCGCCAGCACGGCCGGCTACATCCGCGCGGTGCTGGCGGGCGACCGTCCGGTGCCGGAGCCGATCGCGGCCCAGGTCGCGCTGGTCGTACAGACCGAATCATCCTTGCAAAGGAGTCCCGCATGAACCCGGGCCGTGTGACACTGGTGGGCGCCGGACCCGGCGACCCGGACCTCCTGACCCTCAAGGCCGCGCGTGCGATCGCGCAGGCCAGCCTGCTGCTGGTCGACGACCTGGTCGGCGACGCCATCGTCGCGCTGGCCAGCCCCGGCGCGCGCATCGTGTACGTGGGCAAACGCGGCGGCTGCCGCTCCACGCCGCAGGCCTTCATCGAAAAGCTGATGCTCACGGCCGCACGCGACGGTGAGACCGTGGTGCGGCTCAAGGGCGGCGACCCGTTCATCTTCGGCCGCGGCGGCGAGGAGGTCGAGCACCTGCGCGCCGCGGGCATCGAGGTCGACGTGGTCAACGGCATCACGGCCGGACTGGCGGGCGCCACCGCCATCGGCGTGCCGCTGACGCACCGGGACCATGCACAAGGCGTGGTGTTCATCACCGGGCATGCCAAACGCGGCGGCGCACCGACCGACTGGCGCGCACTGGCGGCAACCGCGCGCGATGCGCACCTGACCCTGGTGATCTACATGGGCGTGGCGGGGGCGCAGCAACTGCAGGACGGCCTGCTGACCGGACTGCCCGCACACACGGCCGTGGCCGTGGTGCAGAACGCCAGCCTGCCGGATCAGCGCAGCTGCGTGACGGAACTCGGGCAACTGAGCCGCACCATGGCGCGCGAGCAGATCGCCAGCCCGGCCATCATCGTCGTGGGTGAGGTTGCGCGGTCCGCGGCGCTGGCGCATTCGATGCGCGAACGGGTTGCCATGCCGATGGTTTCGGCCTGAGGACGGCCGTTTCGCGTCACGAGACGTGTTGAGCGGGCACACGCGCCGAGGACACCGGAGCGGCACCCTACACTTGCCGGCATGCACAGTTTCGATGTCGTCATCATCGGTGCCGGCGCCGCCGGCCTGTTCTGCGCCGGCGTGGCCGGCCAATCCGGTCTCAAGGTCCTGCTGGTCGACCATACCGACAAGGTCGCGGAAAAGATCCGGATCTCGGGCGGGGGCCGCTGCAATTTCACCAACCTGACCACCGGACCGGACAACTTCCTCGGCCAGAACCCGAAGTTCTGCCGCTCGGCGCTGGCCGGTTATCCGCCGGGCGACTTCATCGACCTGGTGCGCCGCTACGAGATCGGCTACCACGAGAAACACAAGGGCCAGTTGTTCTGCGACCGCTCGGCGCAGGACCTGATCACGATGCTGCTGACCGAATGCGCCGTCGGCGGCGTCGTGCACTGGCAGAACTGCCCGATCCACACGCTGGCCACCGAAGGCGACGGCTACCTGCTGGGCAGCGCTCAGTGCGCGATCCGCAGCCGGGCGGTGGTGGTGGCCACCGGCGGCCTGTCGATCCCGAAGATCGGCGCCACGGATTTCG
>JBFIDI010000432.1:0-4955 GCA_041581405.1 Burkholderiaceae bacterium | reverse complement strand
TGCGCGGCAAGATGCGGCCCGAGCCATCGGCATCGGGCGATGCCATCGAAGTTAGCGCAGGCTTCCAGCAGGAGCCGCACCTGCTGATGATGAGCGCCACGCCGATACCGCGCACGCTGGCCATGGGTTATTACGCCGACCTGGATGTGTCCACCATCGACAACCTGCCGCCGGGGCGTACGCCCATCGTCACCAAACTGGTCAACGAGGCGCGTCGCGACGAAGTGGTCGCTCGCATCCGCGACCAGCTCGCGCAGGGAAGGCAGGTGTATTGGGTCTGCCCGCTGATCGAGGAGAGCGAAGCACTGGACCTGGCCAATGCCACCGAAACCCATGCCGCGCTCGGCGCGGCCCTGGCCGATGCGGGGCGTGAGCCGATCGAGATCGGGCTGCTGCACTCGCGCATGCCGGTGGCCGAGAAAAAGGCCGTGATGGACCGCTTCATCAGCGGCCGGATGGGCGTGCTGGTCAGCACCACGGTGATCGAGGTCGGCGTCGACGTGCCCAATGCCTCGTTGATGGTGGTCGAACACGCCGAGCGCTTCGGCCTGTCGCAGCTGCACCAGTTGCGCGGACGGGTCGGGCGCGGCGCGGCCGCGTCCGCGTGCGTGCTGATGTATTCGACCGGCGATGCGCCACGGCTGGGCGAGACCGCGCGGGCGCGGCTCAAGGCCATGGCCGAGACCGCCGACGGTTTCGAGATTGCCCGGCGCGACCTGGAGATCCGCGGTCCCGGGGAGTTCCTGGGCGCGCGCCAGTCGGGCGCCGCCTTGCTGCGTTTTGCCGACCTGGCCACCGATACGCCCTTGCTGGAGTGGGCCCGGGACGCCGCGCCGCGTTTGCTGGATCGCCACCCCGACCTGGCCCGCCACCATGTGGCGCGCTGGCTCGGCGGCAAGGCCGAGTTCCTCAAGGCCTGATGACCGGCGGCGGCCGGCGCCGTAGGACAATGCGGCCATGACCCTGACCGAACTCAAGTACATCGTCGCGGTGGCCCGCGAGCGGCATTTCGGCAAGGCCGCCGAGGCCTGCCACGTGTCGCAGCCGACCCTGTCGGTGGCGGTGAAGAAGCTCGAGGAAGAACTGGACCTCAAGCTGTTCGAACGCAGCGCCAACGAGGTGACGGTCACGCCGCTGGGCGAGGAGGTGGTGCGCCAGGCGCAGACGGTGCTCGAGCAGGCCGCCGGCATCCGCGAGATCGCCAAGCGTGGCAAGGACCCGCTGGCCGGGCCCCTGCGGCTGGGCGTCATCTATACGATCGCGCCCTACCTGCTGCCCGAGCTGGTACGCCACGTCATCGAGTTGACGCCGCAGATGCCGTTGATGCTGCAGGAGAACTTCACGGTCAAGCTGCTGGAGATGCTGCGCATGGGCGAACTCGACTGCGCCATCCTGGCCGAACCGTTTCCCGATGCCGGTCTGGCGATCGCGCCCCTGTACGACGAACCCTTCGTCGCCGCGCTGCCGCGCAACCACGCGCTGGCCAGCAACAAGTCGGTCAGCGCCGAGCAGCTCAAGCAGGAGACGCTGCTGCTGCTGGGCACCGGCCATTGTTTCCGCGACCACGTGCTCGAGGTCTGTCCGGAATTCGCCCGTTTCTCCGGCACCGCCGAAGGCATACAGCGCAGCTTCGAAGGTTCGTCGCTGGAGACCATCAAGCACATGGTGGCCGCCGGCATGGGCGTGACCCTGGTGCCGCGGCTGGGCGTGCCGGCCGAGGCCTTGTCGTCGTCGGGCAAACCGGCGCGGCGCAAGGAGGAAGACCCGTTCATCCAGTACCTGCCGGTCACCGATGCCAATGGCGGTGCCCCGCCGACACGCCGGGTCGTGCTGGCCTGGCGCCGCAGTTTCACCCGCTACGAGGCGATCGCCGCCTTGCGCAACGCGATCTATGCCTGCGAGCTGCCGGGCGTGAAGCGGCTGTCGTGATGGACACGCAACCACCCTCGCGCCTGGCCCTGTACCTGCAACTCATCCGCTGGGACCGGCCGGCGGGCTGGCTGCTGTTGTTGTGGCCCACGCTGAGCGCCTTGTGGATCGCGGCCGACGGTTTTCCGGGCTGGCACCTGGTGCTGGTGTTCACGCTGGGCACCATCCTGATGCGCAGCGCCGGCTGCTGCGTCAACGACGTGGCCGATCGCGAATTCGACAAACACGTCAAGCGCACGGCGCAGCGGCCGGTGACCCGTGGCGCCGTCTCCACGGCCGAGGCCTTGTGGCTCGGCGCCGCGCTGGCGCTGGTTGCCTTCGCTTTGGTGCTGACGACCAATCGGCTGACGGTGGCCTTGTCGTTCGCCGCCTTGCTGGTCACCATCGTGTACCCGTATTCCAAGCGTTTCGTCTCGATGCCGCAGGCGGTGCTGGGCGTGGCCTTCAGTTTCGGCATTCCGATGGCGTTTGCGGCCGTGCGCGGCGGCTCGGCCGTCGACGTCGCGGCCTTGCAGGCCGCCGTGCCGCCGCTGGCCTGGTTGCTGCTGCTGGGCAACCTGTTCTGGGTGCTGGCCTACGACACCGAATACGCCATGGTCGACCGCGACGACGATCTGCGCATCGGCATCAAGACCTCGGCGATCACGCTGGGCCGATACGACGTGGCGGCGGTGATGGCGTTTTATGCCATCCACCTCGTCATGTGGACGACGCTGGTGTGGCCGCGGGTGGGGTCGCCCTGGTTTCTGCTGGGGGTGGCGGCGGCCGCCGCGCAGGCCGCTTGGCACGGCTGGCTGATCCGGGACCGGCAGCGCGAACCCTGCTTCAAGGCCTTCCGCCTGAACCACTGGGTCGGTTTTGCGGTGTTTTGCGGCGTGGTACTGGGGTACGGATTGCGCTGACGCCGCCGGCGCGACATCTGCCCGCGGGTGTCAAGCGCCGCCGAATTCCTGTGCCATCTCCCGGGCGCGGTCCCGTGCGGCCAGCATGGCCTGCTGGAACAGCGGGCCCATCTGCGCGGCCTCCATCGACGTGATCGCCGCGTGGGTGGTGCCGCCCTTGGACGTGACGCGCTGGCGCAACACCTGGGGCGGATCGTCGGAGCTGCGGGCCAGCTCCGATGCGCCGGCGAAGGTCGCCACGGCGAGCTGATAGGCCTGCGCCTGGGTCAGGCCCATCTGCCGGCCGGCCTCGGACATGGCTTCGAGAAAGAAGAATACGTAGGCCGGGCCGGAACCGGACAGCGCCGTGACCGCGTCGAGCTTGTCCTCGCTGTCGACCCACAACAGATCGCCGGTGCTGCGCACGATGCGCTCGACGCCCTGCTTCTGGTCCGCGTCGATGCCTGCGCGCGCATACAGGGCGGTGATGCCCTTGCCGATCAGCGCCGGCGTGTTGGGCATGGCCCGCACGACGCGCTCGTTGCCGAGCCAGCGCGCAATGCTGTCGCTCGGAATGCCGGCGGCCACGCTCAGGTGCAGTGCCGCGCGGGTGTGGGGCGCCGCCGGTTCGGCCGCGTCCTTGAAGGTCTGGGGCTTGACCGCCCACACGACGGTGGAGGCCTTGGCCAGGAACGGGCCGGGGGCCGCCTGCGCAACGATGTTGAATTGCTGGCGCAGGCGGTCGCGCGCCTCCTGCCAGGGTTCGACCACCAGGAGGGTCTCGGGCCCGGCAGCGCCTTGCCGCAGCAGGCCCTGGATGATGGCGCTGGCCATGTTGCCGCCGCCGATGAATGCAATCTGTCCGCTCATGGTGTCCTTCCGGGAATCTGAAAATGCCGCGACGCGGCCATGCGTCGACAGTCTAGCCTTGGCGGCGGCTGTGACGATAATCGGCCCTCTTATGCCATACATACTTGCACTCGACCAGGGTACGACCAGTTCGCGCGCGATCCTGTTCGATCGGGCGGGGCAGGTGGTGGAGTCGGCCCAGCAGGAGTTCCGCCAGTTCTTCCCGCAACCGGGGTGGGTCGAGCACGACGCGGCCGAAATCTGGCGCACCCAACTGGCGATGGCCCAGGACGTGTTGCGCAAGGCGTCGATCAGCGCGGCCGAGGTCGATGCGATCGGCATCACCAACCAGCGCGAAACCACGGTGTTGTGGGACCGCAAGACCGGCGAGCCGGTGGCCCCCGCCATCGTCTGGCAGGACCGCCGCACGGCCGGTCGCTGCGACGCGCTGCGGGAACAGGGCCATCTCGGCACGATCCAGAAAAAGACCGGCCTGGTGCTGGACGCCTATTTTTCCGGTACCAAGCTGCAATGGCTGCTCGACAACGTGCCGGGAGCCCGCGCCCGGGCCGACCGGGGCGAACTGGCGTTCGGCACCATCGACAGCTGGCTGGTCTGGAACCTGACCGGTGGCAAGCGCCATGTCACCGACGCCAGCAACGCGGCGCGCACGCTGCTGTTCAATATCCACACGCTGCGCTGGGATCCGCAACTGCTGGCCCTGTTCGACGTTCCGGCATCGGTATTACCGCAGGTGCTGCCGTGCAGCGGCGAACTGGCGCGAACCGACGAGGCCTTGCTGGGGCGATCGATCCGCATCGCCGGCTCGGCCGGCGACCAGCAGGCGGCCACCTTCGGCCAGGCCTGTTTCGTGCCGGGCATGGCCAAGAACACCTATGGCACGGGTTGTTTCATGTTGCTCAACACCGCAGGGCATGCGGTGGCCAGCCGCAACAAGCTGTTGTCGACCGTGGCCTGGGTCGGGCCCGGCGACGGCTTGCAGCCGGCGCAGACCTGCTACGCGCTCGAAGGTTCGGTGTTCGTGGCCGGGGCGGCGGTGCAGTGGCTGCGCGACGGCCTGGGCATCATCGACTCGGCCGAAGCCGTGCAGGCGCTGGCCGGCCAGGTGGCCGACACCGATGACCTCTACCTGGTGCCGGCCTTCGCCGGCCTGGGCGCGCCGCACTGGGACCCATACGCGCGCGGCACGATCTGCGGCCTGACCCGCGGCACCACCGCCGCACACATCGCCCGGGCCGCCCTCGAGAGCATCGCCTACCAGGTCGCCGACCTGGT
>JBFIDI010000431.1:0-4980 GCA_041581405.1 Burkholderiaceae bacterium | reverse complement strand
TCGTCAAGCGCACCATCGCGCGTGCCGACAAGGCGGCGGTCGACAAGCTGTCCGGATTCGGCGTCGCCACCATCCACGAGGCCATGGGCCGGGTCGGCCTGATGAAGCCCTACATGCGGCCGATCTACACCGGCGCTCATGTCTGCGGCACCGCGGTGACGGTGCTGCTGCATCCCGGCGACAACTGGATGATGCACGTGGTGGCCGAGCAGGTGCAGGCCGGCGACGTGGTCGTGGCCGCCGTCACGTCCGACAACGCCGACGGTTTCTTCGGCGACCTGCTGGCCACGTCGTTCCGTGCCCGCGGAGCGCTGGGCCTGGTCATCGACGGCGGCGTGCGCGACATCAAGGACCTGAGCGCCATGCAGTTTCCGGTGTTCTCCAAGGCGGTACATGCCAAGGGCACGATCAAGGCCACGCTGGGCTCGGTCAACATCCCGGTCGTGTGTGCCGGCGTGCAGGTCGAGCCCGGTGACGTGGTCGTGGCCGACGACGATGGCGTCGTCGTCGTGCCGGCCGCACGCGCGCTGGAGGTGGCCGACGCGGCCGCCGCGCGCGAAGCCAACGAGGCCGAGAAACGCGCCAAGCTGGCCTCCGGCGTGCTCGGGCTGGACATGTACAACATGCGTCCGGCGCTCGAGAAGGCCGGCCTGAGATACATCGATTGAGCAGGACGGACCCCGATGGCAACCGCATTCACCAAGACGCCCGGCTGGCTCGACTGGTTCGACGGCCCGAGCAAACCCCGCTTCACGCTGCCCCCGGGCGCGGTCGACGCCCATTGCCATGTGTTCGGCCCCGGCGATGAGTTCCCGTACGCACCCGAGCGCAAGTACACACCGTGTGATGCGTCCAAGGAGCAGCTCTTCGCATTGCGCGACCACCTGGGGTTCGACAAGAACGTGATCGTGCAGGCCACCTGCCACGGCACGGACAACCGGGCGCTGGTCGACGCGCTCCGTGCGTCGAACGGCAAGGCGCGTGGCGTGGCCACGGTGGGCCGCAACGTCACCGATGCCGAGCTGCAGGACATGCATGCCGCCGGCGTGCGCGGCACCCGTTTCAATTTCGTCAAGCGCCTGGCCGACTTCACGCCGCGCGAGGTGCTGCTCGAGATCGCCAACCGCATCGCGCCGCTGGGCTGGCATGTGGTGGTGTATTTCGAGGCGCAGGACCTGCCCGAGCTGTACGACTTCTTCACCGCGCTGCCGACCACGGTCGTGGTCGACCACATGGGCCGGCCCGACGTGTCCAAGCCGGTCGACGGGCCGGAATTCGCGCTGTTCATGAAGATGATGCGCGAACACGGCAACGTCTGGAGCAAGGTCAGCTGCCCGGAGCGGCTGTCGATCACCGGGCCGAAGGCACTGGACGGCGAACAACATGCCTACCGGGACGTGGTTCCGTTCGCGCGCACCCTGGTCGAGACCTTCCCGGACCGGGTGTTGTGGGGTACGGACTGGCCGCATCCCAACCTGAAGGACCACATGCCGGACGACGGCTTGCTGGTGGACTTCATCCCGCAGATCGCACCCACCGCGCAGTTGCAGCGACAACTTCTGGTCGACAATCCGACGCGCCTGTACTGGGCGTGATCCAGCAGGGACACAACACGATGGCACTCGACAAACCCTACAAGGACGTACCCGGCACGACGATCTTCGACGCCGAGCAGTCGCGCCTGGGATACCACCTCAACCAGTTCTGCATGTCGCTGATGAAGGCCGAGAACCGCGCACGCTTCAAGGCCGATGAGCGCGCCTATCTCGACGAATGGCCGATGACCGAGGAGCAGAAGCAGGCCGTGCTGGCGCGCGACCTGAACCGCTGCATCGCCGCGGGCGGCAACATCTATTTCCTGGCCAAGATCGGCGCCACCGATGGCAGGAGTTTCCAGCAGATGGCCGGCAGCATGACCGGCATGACCGAAGACGAGTACCGCGCGATGATGGTCGCCGGCGGCCGCTCGCCGGACGGCAACCGGGTTGTCGGCGAAGACGGTGACGCGCAGGCGCACCGCCAGCCGCAGGGACGCGCGGGACAGACGACAACAGGAGCCGCCTGATGGCCAGCATCACCGCCAGTGTCTATACCTCCCATGTGCCGGCCATCGGCGCGGCCATGGACCTGGGCAAGACCACCGAGCCGTATTGGCAACCCGTGTTCCAGGGCTACGATTTTTCCCGGCAGTGGATGCGGGACAACACGCCCGACGTGATTTTCCTGGTCTTCAACGACCATGCCACCGCGTTCAGCCTGGACATGATCCCGACCTTTGCCATCGGCACCGCGGCCGAGTTCCAGCCCGCCGACGAAGGCTGGGGTCCGCGTCCCGTTCCCAAGGTCATCGGCCACCCGGAGCTGGCCTCGCATATCGCGCAGTCGGTGATCCAGGACGACTTCGACCTGACCATCGTCAACAAGATGGATGTCGACCACGGCCTGACGGTGCCGTTGTCGCTGATGTGCGGGCAGCCCGAGGCCTGGCCGTGCCCGGTGATTCCGTTCGCGGTCAACGTGGTGCAGTATCCGGTGCCGTCGGGCAAGCGCTGCTTCGAGCTGGGCAAGGCGATCGGCCGTGCGGTCGCGTCCTACGATGCGCCGCTCAAGGTGCAGATCTGGGGTACCGGCGGCATGAGCCACCAGTTGCAGGGTCCGCGCGCGGGCCTGATCAACAAGGCTTTCGACAACATGTTCCTGGACCGGCTGATCGCCGATCCGGCCGGCCTGGCGCAGGTGCCGCACATCGACTACGTGCGCGAAGCGGGCTCGGAAGGCATCGAACTGGTGATGTGGCTGATCGCACGGGGTGCGATGGCGGACGTGGCCGGCGGCGCCAGGCCGCATGTGGCGCATCGCTTCTACCATGTGCCGGCATCGAACACCGCGGTCGGCCACCTGATCCTGGAAAACGGATCGTGAAGCTGCAACACGGCCATACCCCTTGCATTGGGGCAAACACCGTTTGCCGCTTCACGGCCCCATGGTAGTTTGGGTGCGCAAATTGCGATGACACGAGACGAGGGTGCGCCAGCACTCCGGATCCACCTTCAACCACCAGGAGACAGACCATGAAATTCCGCTTGACCTCCTTGCTGGGCGCGTTGGCGCTCTCCATGACCATGCATTCGGCGCATGCGGCCGACATCACGCTGCGCCTGCACCAGCTGCTGCCGGGACAGGCCGCCATCCCGGCCAAGGGCCTGGTGCCGTGGGCCGAGAAGATCGAGAAAGAAAGCGGCGGACGCATCAAGATCCAGCATTTCCCGGCGATGCAACTCGGCGGAAAACCGCCGGATCTGTTCGACCAGGCCAAGGACGGCGTGGTCGACATCGTGTGGACCGTGCTGGGATACACGCCGGGCCGTTTCCCCAAGACCGAGGCGTTCGAGCTGCCGTTCATGAGCGGTTCCGCCGAAGCCTCGTCCAAGGCGTTCATGGAATACGTGCAGAAGAACGCCATGGACGAGTTCAAGGACGTCAAGGTGATCGCCGTGCACACACACGGCCCGGGCCTGTTCCACAGCAAGGAGCCGATCAACAAGCTCGAGGATCTCAAAGGCATGAAGGTGCGCGGCGGATCGCGCGTGATCAACATCATGCTCGAGCAGCTCGGCGCAACGCCGGTCGGCATGCCGGTGCCGGCGGTCGGCGAGGCCTTGTCCAAGGGCGTGATCTCGGCCACGACGATTCCCTGGGAGGTCGTGCCTTCGGTCAAGGTGCAGCAGATCGTCAAGAACCACACCGGTTTCACCGGCGACAAGGGCCTGTACACCCAGACCTTCGTGGTCGCGATGAACCAGAACAGCTACAACAAGCTGCCGGCCGACCTGAAGAAGGTGGTCGACGCCAACACCGGCAGCGAGGTCGCCGGCCGGCTGGGCAAGGTGATGGACGACGCCGACAAGCTCGGCCTGTCGCTGGCGCAGAAGGCCGGCAACAATATCGTCACGCTCGACGCGGCCGAGACCGCGCGCTGGCAACGTGCCGCCAACGGCGTGCGCGGCGTCTGGTTCAAGGAAGTCGGCGACAAGGGCCTGGACGGCCCCAAGCTGGCGGCCGAGGCCGAGGCCCTGATCAACAAGTATTCGAAGAAGTAGTTCCGGAGGAATCGTCGCGGGGCGTTCGCCATGGCGGGCGTCCCGCACCTGTTTGTTCATGAGCACGACCATTTATCGATTGAGCCAGTGGCTGGCCTGGTTCGGCGCACTGGTGCTGGGCGTACTGGCCATCATGACGGTGGTCAGCATCGCCGGTCGTGCGCTGTCTTTCGCCGGGTACGGCCCGGTGCCGGGCGACTTCGAACTGGTCGAGGCGGGCACGGCACTGGCGGTGTTCTGCTTTCTGCCGTGGTGCCACCTCAGGAACGGCCATGCCGTCGTCGACATGGTGTGGAAGGCCTACCCGCCAGCCATGCGCCGGGTGCTCGAGATCCTGTCCGACGCGCTCATGCTGGTGGTGTGGGTGCTGCTGGTCTGGCGCATGGGTATTGCCATGCTGGACTACCGCGACAACGGCGAGGTCAGCTTCATCCTGCAGATGCCGGTGTGGTGGGGTTACGCCGCGTCGTACGGTCCGGCCGTCGTGGGTTGTGTCGTGTATGCGTGGCGCCTGCTCGAGACCCTGGGCCTGGCGCGTCCCCCGCAGGGTTTCGTCGTATCCGGGAGTAGCCACTGATGGATCCCCTGCTGCTCGCCGGACTGTCGTTCCCGGTCCTGCTGCTGCTGATCTTCCTGCGCGTGCCGATCGGCCTGGCCATGCTGGCGCTGGGCCTGATCGGTTCGTGGCAGGTCTATGGCAGTGCCGCGCCGCTGCTCAACCAGATGAAGACCTTCGCCTACGGGCAGTTTTCCACGCACAGCCTGTCCATCGTGCCGCTGTTCCTGCTGATGGGCCAGTTCGCGACGCTCGGCGGCATGTCCAAGGCCTTGTTCAAGGCCGCCGAGGCCTTCCTCGGCCATCGCCGCGGCGGCGTCGCGA
>JBFIDI010000430.1:0-4984 GCA_041581405.1 Burkholderiaceae bacterium | reverse complement strand
GGCTGCCCTGACAGCGCCGGCTGCCCTGACAGCGTCGGCAGCCGGGGCCGGCGCGGGCCGCGCGGCGACAATGCGGGGTCCCGATCACGAGGTCACCAGCATGCAGATCCAGATTCCCGACGACGCGCGCAAACGCGCCATCAGCTCCATCGAGCGGTATTTCGCCGAAAACATGGAAGAACGCATCGGCAACGTGGCCGCCGGCGCCTTGCTGGGCTATTTTCTCGAGGAGATCGGCCCTGTCGTCTACAACCAGGCGGTCACCGACGTGCAGGAACGGCTGCAGGCACGGGTGATGGAGGTCGACATCGAGCTGCACGCGGACGAGTTCGACTACTGGCGCAAGTACGACCAGTCGCGCAAGCGGCGCTGAACCCGGGGACGACGGCGCACCGGCGGCTGCCGGGCCATGACCTGACAGGTAATCGACATGCGGCGCGGGCCGCTCGACACTGACGGCGCCATGGCAGCGGTCATGGCGCAACCACCTGAAAGGAAACCTCCATGCCGTCGATCGACCTTCTCCCCTTGGCCATTGCCCTGCTGATCGGCATTCCCGCCTTCGGTTCGTGCATCGGCATCGGCCTGGCCAGCATGAAGATGCTCGAGTCGGTCGCGCGCCAGCCGGAGCTGGCGCCCGAACTGCAGACCAAGTATTTCCTGGCCGTCGGCGTCACGGATGGCGCCTTCATCATCGCCACCGGCATCGGCCTGTGGTTCGCCACCGCCAGTCCGTTCCGGTGACCGCGGCCACGGCGCGCCGCGCTCCACCCTGACGGCGTCGCGGGCACTGACCGGCCGCGCCGGGTCGGGCCGGCGCAGCCCTTAGACTCTCGGGTCCGCACGCATCGACGACAGAACGAAGAACACAGGACATGGATCGCAGCTGGGCACGTATAGGCTGGTTGTACGCACTCGGTGTGCTCGCGGCCGCGCAACTGGGCAAGATGTCGGCCCTGGTGCCGCTGATCTCGATCGAACTGGCGATGGGCCTGACCGTGGCCGGCGTGCTGATCTCGCTGCTGGAGATCGGCGGCGCGACGCTGGGCTTCGCCGCCGGCCTGTTCGTCGACCGCATCGGCGTGCGGCGGGTGTTGCTGACCGGCATCGGCTTCTTCGCACTGGCCGGGCTCGGCGAGTCGCTGGCGCCATCGGTGGCGGCGCTGGTCGGCCTGCGGCTGCTCGAAGGTGCGGCCTATCTGTGTGTCGTCGTGGCGGCGCCGCTGTTGATCTTCCGCACCGCGCCGGCGGGTCGCCAGGGCGTGGCGCTGGCCTTGTGGAGCAGCTTCGTGCCGGTGGGCTTCGCATTGGGCGCCACCACGTCGGGCTGGATCGCCGACGGCGTATCGTGGCGGGTGGCCACGCTGGTGTGGGGCGTCGTGGCGGCCATCCTGCTGCTGGCATCCTCGCGCATGGTGTTCGTGCGCCTGCCCGTCGGCACATCGCAACGCCGCCTGACGATTCCGCGCTGGCCGATCTGGGCCTTGACGCTGGGCTTCGGCTGTTATGCCAGCTTTGCGGTCGGCCTGATCGCGCTGCTGCCGACCTTTCTGGTCGAACAGGCCGGTGCGACGCCGCGCGTGGCCGGTCTGGTCGGTGGCCTGGCCGCCTTCATCTCGGTGCTGGGTGTGCTGATCGCGGCCTGGCTGCGCCACCGCGGCGGCGACCGCATGGCCTGGATCGTGGTGGCGATCGTCGTGCCCGCGGCGCTGTTGTTCGTGGTGTTTGCCGAGGGCGCCAGCGTCTGGCGCGTGGCGCTGGTGATGCTGGTGCTCAATACCATCTCCGGCATCTATTCCGGCCTGGCCTTTGCGCAATTGCCGGCGCTGGCGCGCTCGGACAGCGAGATGGCGGTGGCCAACGGCCTGACCCTGCAGTTCGGCGCCACCGGCTCGTTGCTGGGGCCGCCGATGTTCGCGGCCTGTGTCGAACGCTGGGGCTGGAACGGCGCGGCGATCGCCGGAGCCCTGGTCTCGGCTGCGTGCCTGATCCTGATGCAATGGGCCCGCGCCGACGATGCCTGCCCGGCACCGTCGCTGCCCTCGTCGGCCTGAAAACCGATGGCCCGGCGGCGCGGGCACCGGCAACCGGCAACCTGACCTCCCGGAGCCGGTCGATGCCGCCGACGCGGCCGGTGGCGAGCGTCAGCTCTTTTTCTTCATCGCGCAGGTGCTGAAGCCGAACAGCGCATAAGGCGGACACCAGCCGATGACCCCGGTGAGCAGCGGCACGACCCCCAGCCAGCCCCAGACACCGATGGTTCCGGCCACTGTCAGGGCGATCAGGATCAGGCCGATGGCGATGCGGGCGATGCGGTCGATGCCGCCGACGTTGAGGGTCATGGTCTGCTCCTTGGCGTAAGTGATGACCATGAATCTACCCGGATCGGCTGGCCGGCCATTGATATGTGTCAAGCCCTCTTGCGGCCAGGCGATCAAACTGGTGCAATGTTTCCTGGCCCACCGGCGCGCAGCCCGCGTGTCGGCCCCCTTCATCCATGAACCAGCCCGACGACCGCCTCGATGACCTGATCGCCCGCCGCGGACGTTCGCCGCACGCCCTGGTGCAGCTGTTGCGCGAGGCGCAGGCGGTGCACGGATGGCTGCCGCGTGCGACGCTGGCTTACCTGGCGCAGGCCCTGGGCCTGGATCTGGCACATGTCGAAGGCGTGGCCGGTTTCTACCGCTTCTTCCACACCCGCCCGGTCGGCCGCACGCGCATCCTGTTCAGTGACAGCATCACCGACCGCATGCTGGGCAGCGAAGCCTTGCTGGCCGACCTGTGCCAACGACTGGGCGTCGAGCCCGGACGCATGCGCGACGATGGCCTGGTCAGCGTCGACACCTGCTCCTGTACCGGCTTGTGCGACCAGGGCCCGGCGCTGCTGGTCAACCACCACCAGGTCGTCACCCGGCTGGACGCGACGCGCGTGGCCGAGCTCGCCGAGCGGGTGCTGCAACAGGTGCCGGTGCCCCAGTGGCCGGCGCACTGGTTCGCGGTGGACGACAACATCCGACGCGCCGACGTATTGCTCGGCCTGCCGCTGGCGCGTGGCGCGGCCGTGCAAGCCGCGCGCCACCGCGGCGCGCAGGCCACGCTGGACGAGATCGTCGCCTCGCGCCTGCGCGGCCGCGGCGGAGCGGGTTTCGCGACCGGCCGCAAGTGGACCTTGTGCCGCGACGCTCCCGGCGAGCGGCGCTATGTCGTGTGCAACGCCGACGAGGGCGAACCGGGCACCTTCAAGGACCGGGTACTGCTCTCGCGCCATGCCGACGACGTGTTCGAGGGCATGACCATCGCCGCCCTGGCCATCGGCGCGCGCCACGGGCTGGTCTATCTGCGCGGGGAATACCGCTACCTGCTCGAGTCGCTGCAGCAGGTGCTGGAGCGGCGCCGGCGCGACCACTTGCTCGGCACGGCGATCCAGGGGCAGGACGGTTTCGACTTCGACATCGACATCCACGTGGGCGCCGGCGCCTACGTCTGCGGCGAGGAGTCGGCGCTGATCGAATCGCTCGAAGGCAAACGCGGCACACCCCGCATCCGGCCGCCGTTTCCGGTCGAACACGGCTACCTCGGCCATCCGACCACGGTCAACAACGTCGAGACCTTCTGTGCGGCCGCGCGGGTGGCACTGGGTGGCGGCGAATGGTGGTCGCGCATCGGCACGCCCCAGTCCAGCGGCACCAAGATCCATTCGGTCTCGGGCGACTGCGAACGTCCGGGCCTGTACGAATACCCGTTCGGCACCCGGATCGGCCGCATCCTGGAGGACTGCGGCGCGCGCGACACGCAGGCGGTCCAGGTCGGCGGGCCGTCTGGCGTGTGCGTGTCGGCGTTCGAGTTCGGCCGGCGCATCGCGTTCGAGGACGTGCCCACGGCCGGCGCCTTCATGGTGTTCGACCGCACGCGCGACATGTTCGAGGTGGCGCGCAACTTCGCGCATTTCTTCGCGCACGAGAGTTGCGGCTTCTGCACGCCGTGCCGGGTCGGCACCGAACTGGTGGTGCGGCGCATGGACAAGCTGGCGCTGGGCCGCGGTTCGCGCCACGACATCGACGTGTTGTTCGAACTCGACACCTTGCTCCATGCCACCACCCACTGCGGCCTGGGTGCATCGGCCTGCAACCCGCTGCGCGACACGGTCGCCAAGTTCCGGCCCGCGTATGAGCGCCGGCTGCAGTCGCTGTATTTCGAGCCGGCCTTCGACCTCGACGCCGAATTGTCGATCGCACGGCGCATGACCGGGCGCGAAGACGCCGGCGCCTTCCTGGAGCAACCGCGATGACGGCCGAATCGACGAGCCCGGACACGGTGTTCCTGCTCGACGGCGTCGAGGTGCCCTTCGAGGCCGGCGACACCGTGCTGGCCGCGGCCACCCGCGCCGGCCACTACGTGCCCCACCTGTGCTGGTTGCCCGACTTCGCACCCCACGGTTCCTGCCGCCTGTGCAGCGTGCAGGTGAACGGACGTACCGTGGCCTCGTGCACGCTGGCGGCCGCATCCGGGCTGGAGGTGCACAGCCGCAACGACACGCTGCAGGCGCAACGCAAGATCCTGCTGCAGATGTTGTTCGTCGAGGGCAACCACTTCTGTCCGAGCTGCGAGAAAAGCGGCAACTGCCTGCTGCAGGCCACGGCCTACGAAATGGACATGGAAGGCCCGCATTTCGAGGAGTTCTACCCAGACCGGCCGGTCGACGCCAGCCATCCGGACATCCTGCTGGAGTTCAACCGCTGCATCCTGTGCGAATTGTGCGTGCGCGCCAGCCGGGACGTCGACGGCAAGAACGTGTTCGCGATCGGCGGCCATGGCGAGGGCACGCACCTGCTGGTCAACAGCGACAGCGGCAAGCTCGGCGACACGGCGATGGCACTGGGCGACCGGGCCATGGAGGACCCCGAATACGGCCGGTGGACGAGAAGAAAGGTCCTGGAGCTCCTTGCGAGAAACGAAAGAATGGCGCACCTCGGCCGTGAAGACT
>JBFIDI010000429.1:0-4994 GCA_041581405.1 Burkholderiaceae bacterium | reverse complement strand
CGACCGCCTGTTTCCGGCCGCGGTGCCGGCTGGCCTGAATCCGACCAGCATCACCGTGAGCCCGTCCGGCGCCAACGCGTATGTGACGAACGAGGACGGCACGGTCTCGCAGTTCACGATCGGCGCGACCGGACAACTCACGGCCATGACACCGGCCAGCGTGCTGGCCGGACCTTCGCCGGCCTCCATCGTGATCGACCCGACGGGCCGTTACGCCTATGTCGCGAACTCGACCGGCAACACGATATCGCAATACACGCTGGCCGCCGACGGCAGCCTGACGCCGATGGCGATCCCGAGCGTGCTGGCCGGCCTGACACCGGTCACCGTGGCCGTGGACGCGACCGGGCAATATGTGTATGCGACCAACTTCGACGGCGGCACGGTCTCGAACTACCGCATCGGCGCCGGTGGCGGCCTGGTCGCCAATGGCGCGGCGACGGTGGCCGGCGTGCAGCCGCTCGGCCTGGCGACCCATCCCGACGGACGCAAGGCCTATGTCGCCAACTTCGGCGGCAACGAGATCGTGTTCATGGACGTGTCGGCCGGTGGTGCCCTGGTGCGCGCCACCGCGCCGAACAATGCCTTCGCGACCGGACCGATCGCACTGGCCATCGACCGCACCGGTCGATTCGCCTATGCAAGCTCGTCCAACAACACGGTGCTGCGCTACGCCGTCGATGCCGACGGCAGGCTCACGGCGCCGACGGTGCCGGTGGCCGGCGGCCTCTTCCCGGTCGCGATCGCGCTGCGCTGACACGGCGCGGCACACGCGCCGGCCGCGTCGTCAATCGCCGCCGGTCGTCGCGCTCGCGCGGCGGTGGTATTGGCCGCTGCCCCGGTGCAACACGCGGTCCGTGGGCAGGACGTCGCCGGGCTGCAGTTCCGGCAATGCGCCGACACGCCGGTACACCGGTGCAAAATCGATGTCGGCCAGCGCGAGCAGGTCTTCGAGCTTGTCCAGCACGAAATAGACCTCCTGGAAATCGTCGATGCGGTAGTTCGTGCGCATCACCCGCTCCAGTTCGAAGCCGATGCGGTTCGGCGACGCGTCCTCGAGCGCGAACACCGATTCGGTATACGACGACGCAATACCCGAGCCGTAGATGCGCAGTCCGTCCTTCTGCTGCACCAGGCCGAACTCCACCGTGTACCAGTACACGCGCGCCAGCTGCGGCAACACGCCGAGTTGCTGCGCGCGCAAGCCACCCACGCCATAGGCCTGCACGAAGTCCGCGATGACCGGGTTCATCAGCATGGGCACATGGCCGAACACGTCGTGGAACACGTCGGGTTCTTCCAGGTAGTCGAGTTCGTCGGCCTTGCGGATGAAGCTGCCGGCCGGAAAACGCCGGTTCGCCAGATGGTCGAAGAACACCTCGTCGGGCACCAGGCCCGGCACCGCGACGATCTGCCAGCCGGTGTGCTGCGTCAAGACCTCGCTCAGGCGCCGGAAGTCCGGAATCTGGCTGGCGTCGATCGGCAGTTGCTGCATGCCGGCAATGAACGCATCGCAGGCGCGTCCGGGCAGCAGCCGCGTCTGGCGCTCGAACAGCGTCTTCCAGACCGCGTGTTCCTGCGCCGTGTATTTTTCCCAGCCCTGGTCGATGGTCCAGTCGGCACGCTCCGGACGGATGCCGGCGGCGGCACCGTGTTTGGGCTTGTCCAGCATCGTTGCCCTCCTTCCGCGCCGGGTCAGGCCACCGGATGCGACGGCATCACCGTGCCCCGGCATTCGCCGAAGCCGATGCGCCGGAAACCCTCGCGCCGGCAATACCCGCGCAGGATGATGCTGTCGCCGTCCTGCAACCAGGTCCGCGACTCTCCGTTGGCAAATACGATCGGCTTCTTGCCGCCCTGGCTGAGCTCCATCAGCGAGCCGCCCTGCTCGGGCGCCGGGCCGGACAAGGTGCCGGAGCCGAACAGGTCGCCGCTGGCCAGGTTGCAGCCGTTGACGGTATGGTGGGCCACCATCTGCGCCACGGTCCAGTAGGCGTCCTTGTAGTTCGACGTCGACAGGCGTTCGCCCGCGATGCCGGCCTCGCGCATCTTCGGCGTCTGCAGCCAGACCTCGAGTTCGATGTCGAACGCACCCTCGGCGCGGTTGGCCGGGCTGTCGAGGTAGGGCAAGGGTTGCGGGTCGCCGTCTGGCCGGGTGAACGGCGCGCGAAACGGCGCCAGCGCCTCCATCGTCACGACCCACGGCGACAAGGTGCTGGCGAAGTTCTTGGACAGGAACGGGCCCAGCGGCTGGTATTCCCAGCCCTGGATGTCGCGCGCGCTCCAGTCGTTGAACAGCGCCAGGCCGAACACATGGTCCTCGGCCTGCGCGATGCCGATCGGATCGCCCATGGGGTTGGGTCGGCCGACGATGACGCCGAGTTCGAGTTCGTAGTCGAGCCGGGCGCAGGCGCCGAGCTTCGGGCTGTCGGCATCGGGCGCCTTGAGCTGGCCGCGCGGGCGCCGGAACGACGCGCCGCTGGCGACGATGGACGAGGCCCGGCCGTGGTAACCGATGGGCACCCACTTGTAGTTGGGCAGCAGCGGGTTGTCGGGCCGGAACTGCTTGCCGATCGTCGTCGCGTGGTGCACGCTGGTGTAGAAATCCGTGTAGTCGCGGATCTCGCACGGCAGGCCCAACGCGACCTCGGACTGCGGCACCAGCGCGGCCTGCAGCCGCGCCTGCTGCAGGCTGCCGGCGCGCAGTCCGTCCGACAAGGCCTTGCGCAAGGCGGCGCGCTGGTCCTTGCCCGCACCGATCAGCGCGTTCGTGTCGCCGGATGCCACCAGGCCGGCCTGTTGCAGGTCGACGACCTGGTCGCCGATCGCGACGCCGGGCAACCAGGGGCCGTTCGGATCGCGCCGGAACCGGCCCAGCGGCAGGTTCTGGATCGGAAAGTCGGTGGCCGGGTCGTTGGCGGACTCGAGCCAGCTCTGCAGCGTTTGATCGTGGGTGTCGTCGAGCGTCATGGCGTGTCCGGTGTGAAGTTCTTCTGGATGCCCTGCCAGCAGCGGTAGTAGTCCTGCTGCAACTGGGGCGACTGCATGGCGTGGCGCGTCGGGCGCAACACGCAACGGGTTTCGAACATGAAGGCCATCGTGCCGGTGATCACGTCCGGTTTGGACAGGTCGGCATGGCTGGCCTTGTCGAAGGTCGCCGCATCCGGGCCATGGCCACTCATGCTGTTGTGCAGGCTGCTGCCGCCGGGCACGAAACCCTCGGCCTTGGCGTCGTAGGCGCCGTGCACCAGGCCCATGAATTCGCTGGCGATGTTGCGGTGGAACCAGGGTGGGCGGAAGGTGTCCTGCATCGCCAGGATACGCGGCGGGAAGATCACGAAGTCGATGCTGCTGACACCCGGCGTGTCGGAGGCCGCGTGCAGCACCAGGAAGATCGACGGATCGGGATGGTCGAAGCTGATCGAGCCGATGGTGTTGAAGCGGCGCAGGTCGTATTTGTACGGCGCGTAGTTGCCGTGCCAGGCGACGACGTCCAGCGGCGAATGGTCCATCTGCGCCGACCACAGGTTGCCCTGGAACTTCGCCAGCAGTTCGGTCGGCCGCTCGACGTCCTCGAAAGCCGCCACCGGCGTCAGGAAGTCGCGCGTATTGGCCAGGCCGTTGGAGCCGATCGGGCCGCGGTCGGGCAGGCGGAAGTTGGCGCCGTAGTTCTCGCACATGTAACCACGCACCGGACCGTCCGGCAACTCGAGCCGGAACCGCACGCCGCGCGGCATCACGACGATCTCGTGCGGCTCGGCCTCGACGATGCCCATCTCGGTGACGAAACGGTGCCGCCCCTGCTGCGGCACGATCAGCATCTCGCCGTCGGCGTTGTAGAACACCCTGTCCGTCATGCCGGTATTGGCGGCATACAGGTGCACGGCCGCACCCGACTGGCCTTGCGGGCTGCCGTGGCCGGCCATGGTCACCAGGCCCTGGACGAAGTCGGTGGGGCTGGCGGGCATCGGCAAGGGATTCCAGCGCAGCTGGTTCGGCGTCGCCGGTGCGCTGAAATCGCCGCTGAACAGGCCGGCGTCGACCTGCTCGAACGGCCGGTGCATGCTGCTCGGACGGATGCGGTACAACCACGAGCGCCGGTTGTCGGCCCGCGGCGCGGTGAAGGCCGTGCCCGACAACTGCTCGGCATACAGGCCGTAGGCACAACGCTGGGGCGAATTGCGCCCGACCGGCAAGGCGCCGGGCAGGCACTCGGTCTCGAACTCGTTGCCGAATCCCGACTGGTAGGACAGCGTGGCGCTCATGGTTCAGGCCGTCGCGATCACGCCGCGCGCGATCTGGTCACGCTCGATCGACTCGAACAAGGCCTTGAAGTTGCCCTCGCCGAAACCGTCGTCGCCCTGGCGCTGGATGAACTCGAAGAACACCGGGCCGAGCAGCGTCTTGGAGAAGATCTGCAGCAGCAGCCGCGGCTTGCCGCCTTCGGTCGTGCCGTCGAGCAGGATGCCGCGCGCCTGCAGCTCCGGCACCGGCTGGCCGTGGCCGGGCAAGCGCTCCTCGAGCATCTCGTAGTAGATGTCGTTGGGCGCGGTCATCAACGGAATGCCGGCCATCTGCAACTTGTCGACGCTGTCGATCAGGTTATCGGAGAGCAAGGCGATGTGCTGGATGCCCTCGCCGTTGAACTGCATCAGGAATTCCTCGATCTGCCCGGTCGTCTTCGACGCCTCCTCGTTCAGCGGGATGCGAATCAGGCCGTCGGGCGCGGTCATCGCCTTCGACGTCAGCCCCGTGTACTCGCCCTTGATGTCGAAGTAGCGCAGTTCGCGGAAGTTGAAGATCTTCTCGTAGAAGCCGGCCCAGTAGGCCATGCGGCCGCGGTAGACGTTGTGCGTCAGGTGATCGATGACCGTGAAACCGCAGCCTTTCGGGTGGCGCTCGACGCCCTCGAAAAACACGAAATCGATGTCGTAAATCGACGAACCGTCCTCGTAGCGGTCGATCAGGTAGACGGTGGCGCCGCCGATGCCCTT
>JBFIDI010000428.1:0-4995 GCA_041581405.1 Burkholderiaceae bacterium | reverse complement strand
GCATCCCGCCCCAGACCCCCGCAGGGCCGGGCCTTCTTGCGCAGACAATAAGCCCATGCAGTTGCTGATTCCGTATGCATTCGTGACCGACGACCCGCGCTGCGCGCAGGCCGTGGCCGCGCTGCAGCTGCCGGTGCTCTATCAGCTGTTGCGCCGCCTGAGCCTGACGCGCACCGACAGCCTGTCGCCGCACACGCTGACGCCCCCCCATGAACAGGCGCTGGCCCGGGCCATCGGCCTGCCGGTGCGCGACGGCAACATTCCCTGGGCCGCATTCGAACTGGCCCGTGCCGGCGGCGACCCCGGCACGGCCGGATGGGCCTGGGTCACACCGGCCCACTGGCAGATCGGCTCGGCCCGTATCCAGATGACGGACCCGGCCGCACTGCAACTGCCCGAGGACGAATCCCGCGCCTTGCTGCTGGCCATGGAGCCCTGGTTCACGCAGGACGGCATCGCGCTGCAGTTCGATACCGCCGATCGCTGGCTGGCACGGGGCGCGGTGTTCGCCGACCTGGCCAGCGCGTCGCTGGACCGGGTCATCGACACCGACCTGGCGCCCTGGCTGCCGGCGACCGCCGCGTTGCGCCGGCTGCAGAACGAGATGCAGATGCTGCTCTACACCCACCCGATCAACGATGCGCGCAGCGCGCGGGGCCTGCCGACCATCAACTCGTTCTGGATCAGCGGCAGCGGCGCCTTGCCCGGCGCCATACCCGAGGCCGCGCAACCGGCGATCGCACACGCGCTGCGCAGCCCCGCGCTGCATGGCGACTGGGCCGGCTGGACGCAGGCCTGGCAACAGATCGACCAGGGCGCCTGCCGGGAACTCGCGGCGGCGCTCGATCGCGGCGTGCCGGTGGAACTGGTCCTGTGCTCGGAGCGCGACGCACTGCATTTCACACCGGCGGCAGGCGGCTGGCGCGAGCGCCTGCAACGCCGTTTCCGCCGCACCACCCTGAAGGATTTCATCGGCCCATCATGAAGATCACGACCCGCGACATTCCCCCCCGCGCCGCCTGGACACTGGAGCAGGCCGGCGTGCATCCGCTGCTGGCCCGGCTGTACGCGGCGCGTGGCGTCAACGCCATGGACGAACTCGACGAAGGCCTGAACCGCCTGCTGCCACCGGCCGGCCTGCTCGGCAGCGCCGAAGCGGCCACGCTGCTGGCCGACGCCATCGCCCGTGACCGGCGGCTGTGCATCGTCGCCGACTACGACTGCGACGGCGCCACGGCCTGTGCCGTGGGTATCCGCGGGCTGCGCCTGCTCGGGGCCCGCCATGTTGCCTACATCGTGCCCGACCGGGTGCTCGACGGCTACGGCCTGACGGCGCCGATCGCCCAGCGCGTCAAGGACAGCGGCGCCGACGTGCTGATCACGGTCGACAACGGCATCGCCAGCATCGAGGGCGTCGCCCATGCCCGCGCGCTCGGCCTGCAGGTACTGGTCACCGATCACCACCTGCCGGCCAGCGAACTGCCGCAGGCCGACGTCATCGTGAATCCGAACCAGCCCGGCTGCGGCTTCGAGAGCAAGTCCATCGCCGGCGTCGGGGTGATGTTCTACGTGCTGCTGGCCTTGCGCTCGGAGTTGCGCAACCGCGGCGTGTTCACGGCCCAGAACCAGCCCAAGCTCGACTCCCTGCTGCCGCTGGTGGCCATGGGCACGGTGGCCGATGTGGTGCGGCTCGACGCCAACAACCGCCGCCTGGTCGCCCAGGGGCTCAAGCGGGTGCGCGCCGGCGCCCTGCCCGCCGGCATGGCCGGGCTGTTCAGCGCCGCCGGCCGATCGGCGCCGATCGCCACCACCTTCGACTTCGGCTTCGCGCTGGGTCCGCGCATCAATGCGGCCGGACGCCTGAGCGACATGACGCTGGGCATCGAATGCCTGCTGACCGACGACCCGCAAAAGGCGGCCGAACTGGCACGCCAGCTCGACGCGATCAACCGCGAACGGCGCGAGATCGAAGGCGACATGCGGGCGCAGGCGATGGAGATCGCCGAGTCGCTGTTCGAGGACGGCGAGGAGCCGCCACCGGCGATCTGCGTGTTCGACCCCGACTTCCACGAAGGCGTGGTCGGCATCGTGGCCTCGCGCATCAAGGACAAGCTGCACCGCCCCACCTTCGTGTTCGCCGCCAGCCAGGCACCCGGCAAGGAGCACGAACTCAAGGGCTCGGGCCGCTCGATCCTGGGTTTCCACCTGCGCGACGCGCTCGACCTGGTGGCCAAGCGCCACCCCGGCGTGTTGCTGCGGTTCGGCGGCCACGCCATGGCCGCGGGCTGCACGGTGGCCGAGGAACACCTGGACACCTTCGAGCAGGCGCTGGCCGAGGTGGCGATGGAATGGCTGGACGCGGCCACGCTGCAGCGCCGGCTCGAGACCGACGGCCCGCTGGCGCCCGAATACCGGCGCGTGGACCTGGTCGACACCTTGCACAAGGAGGTCTGGGGCCAGGGTTTCGCGCCGCCGGTGTTCAGCGAGGAACTCGATGTGGTCTCGCAGCGCCTGGTCGGCGAGAAACACCTGGCGCTCAAGCTGCTGCACCAGGGCACGCCGATCGACGGCATCTGGTTCAACCATACCGACAACCTGCCGGCGCGCGCGCGCATCGCGTTCCGGCTCGACGCCGACGAATGGAACGGCACGCGCAAGCTCAAGTTCCTGATCGAAGGCGTCGAGACACCGGCGCGCTGAGCGCGACAATCGACACGACACACCGTTCCATCCACCCACGACACGGCTCCACCATGACTGCACCCGCAACCTTCGACCTCTCGGGCCGCCTGGCCCTGATCACCGGCTCCAGCGCCGGCATCGGCTTTGCGCTCGCGCGTGGCCTGGCCCGGGCCGGCGCCGCGGTCGTCATCAACGCGCGTAATGCCGACAAGCTGGCGCAGGCGGCCACGACCCTGCGCGGCGAAGGCGCGACCGTGCACGAACTGGCATTCGACGTGACCGACGCCGACGCGGTGGCCCGGGCCGTGGCGCAGATCGAGACCGGCATCGGGCCGATCGACATCCTGGTCAACAACGCCGGCATGCAGCGCCGTGCCCCGCTGGAAGACTTCACGCAGGAACACTGGCACGAACTGATGCGCACCAATGTCGACAGCGTGTTCATGGTCGGCCAGGCGGTGGCACGCCACATGATCGCGCGCAAGAAGGGCAAGATCATCAACATCTGCTCGGTGCAGAGCGAACTCGGCCGCCCGAACATCGCGCCCTACACCGCCAGCAAGGGCGCGGTCAAGATGCTGACCAAGGGCATGGCGATCGACTGGGGCCAGCACGGTATCCAGGTCAACGGCCTGGGCCCGGGATATTTCAAGACCGAACTCAACGATGCGCTGGTCAAGAACCCGGAATTCAGCAGCTGGCTGATCGGGCGCACGCCTTCGCGGCGCTGGGGCGACGTGGAAGACCTGGTCGGCCCGGCAGTCTTCCTGGCCAGCGATGCGTCGACGTTCGTCAACGGCCATATCCTGTATGTCGACGGCGGCGTGACCGCCACCTTGTGACACCGGCCTGACGGCCAACGAACCCTTCTTCGAACCACCACGCCTGGGGAACCGATCCATGGAAGCTCTCGTCATCCACGCCGCGAAGGACCTGCGGGTCGAAACCATCGCCACCGAGCCGGTGGCGCCCGGCCAGATCCGGGTACGGGTGCGCAAGGGCGGCATCTGCGGCTCGGACCTGCACTATTACAACCACGGCGGCTTCGGCACGATCCGCGTCAAGGAGCCGATGGTGCTGGGGCACGAGATCGCCGGCCTGGTCGAACAGGTCGCCGACGGCGTGACCGGCATCGCGGTCGGAGACCGGGTCGCCGTCAGCCCCAGCAGCCCGTGCGGCCGCTGCACCTATTGCCAGCAGGGTCTGCAGAACCACTGCCTGGACATGCGCTACTACGGCAGCGCCATGCGCACGCCCCATGTGCAAGGCGCGTTCCGCCAGGAGATCGTCTGCGACGCCAGCCAGGCGCACAAGCTGGCCGATACCGTCAGCGACGGCGAAGGCGCGATGGCCGAACCGCTGTCGGTGGCGCTGCACGCGGTACGCCGTGCCGGTTCGCTGCTGGGCAAACGCGTGCTGGTCACCGGCTGCGGGCCGATCGGCGCGCTGATCATCGTCGCCGCGCGCCGCGCCGGCGCCGCGCATATCGTGGCCACCGACGTCAGCGACTTCACGCTGCGCAGCGCCAACCGGGTGGGTGCCGACGAGGCGATCAACGTCGCCGACAAGCCCGAGGGCCTGGCCCCGTATTGCGCCGACAAGGGCAGCTTCGACGTGTTGTTCGAGGCCAGCGGCAACGAGCGCGCCTTGCGCGGCGCGCTGGATGCACTTCGCCCGCGGGGCGTGATCATGCAGGTCGGCCTGGGCGGCGACATGACGCTTCCGCTCAACACCATCGTGGCCAAGGAATTCGACCTGCGCGGCGCATTCCGATTCCACGAGGAGTTCGCGATCGCGGTCGAGTTGCTGAACAAGGGCCTGGTCGACGTGAAGCCGCTGATCTCGGCCACGGTGCCGTTTCGCGATTCCGGGCGGGCGTTTGCACTGGCGGCCGACCGCTCGCAGGCAATGAAGGTGCTGCTGGATTTCGGCTGAAACGCCAATTGCGCCACAGGGGGCCGGCTCGGCGCGCCGGGCGCGGCGCATAAAATCGGGGCTTCGCAACCGTAGCCGTGGAGTCCCCCCTCATGTCCGACCAGAAATACCGCCTTGTCACGCGCAGCGATTTCGATGGACTCGTCTGTGCGATCCTGCTCAATGAAATCGGCTTGATCGACGACATCAAGTTCGTGCACCCCAAGGACATGCAGGACGGCAAGGTCGCGATCACCAGCCGCGACATCACGACCAACCTGCCCTACGTGCCGGGCGCGCACCTGGTGTTCGACCACCATGCGTCCGAGACGGTGCGCAACACCGGCGAGCGGCCCAAGAACTACATCATCTACCCCGGTGCGCCGTCGGCCGCGCGGG
>JBFIDI010000427.1:0-5006 GCA_041581405.1 Burkholderiaceae bacterium | reverse complement strand
GGCAGGCATGCCGGTCGCCACGCTGCGTGTGTGGGAGCGTCGTTACCGGGTCGCCCGGCCGGAGCTCACGGCCAGCGGCCAGCGGCTGTACACCGCGGCCGACGTGCATCGCCTGGCCCTGATCCGGCAACTGACGGACCTGGGCCACGCGATCGGCGCGTTGGCCGCGCTGGACCTGGCGCAGCTGCGGGCCGTCGCCAGGACCCATTTCAGCGCCGGCGCTGCCAGGCCAGAGCCGCACCACGACGCCACCGAGCCCCCGGCCCACGGCCACCACTGGCGGGTGGCGGTGGTCGGCACGGCACTGGCCCGGCGCCTGCAGCACCCGGCACTGCTGCGGCAACTCGGTACCGGCGTGGACGTGGCCGGCCCCTTCGACACGCTGGCGCAGGCGGCCCGGGCCATCGAGGACGCGCCGGCGCATGCCGTGCTCGTCCATGCGCCGACCCTGCATCCGGGTTGGCTGGCCGATCTCGATGCCGCCGCCCCCGGCCTTCGGGCCTTGCCCATGGCGGTGCTGTACGGATTTGCCGCCGACACCGTGTGCGCGGAACTGGCCGCGGCCGGGGTGGCCTTGTTGCGCGAGCCGCAGAACGACACCGTGCTCGGGCAATGGCTGCGCGTCCAGGCCAGGCCCGCGCCGAGACCGATGGCGTCGACACCATCGGCGCGTGCCGCTGCGCCGCAACGCCGCTGGGACGACGCCACCTTGTCCGGGCTCGCATCGATGTCGACGACGATCGCCTGCGAATGCCCGCGCCATGTCGCCGAGTTGTTGCTGCAGCTGACGCGCTTCGAGGCCTACAGTGCCGAATGCGAAAACCGCAACGCGGCCGATGCCGCCTTGCATGTGCATCTCGGACAGGTGGCCGGCACGGCCCGGGCCCTGTTCGAAACCGCGCTCGAGCGGGTGGCCGTGGCCGAGGGACTGCCGTTGCCGCCGGCGTGATGTACACGTTGCCGAACGCGGCGCAGGCCACCACCGACCCGTGATGGCATCAGGTCGACCGACCTTGCTCCAGCGGACCGGCGCGGGCGTTCACATTGCGCGCAACATCCGCGCCGGCACCAGCCCGCGCTTGCCATTGTCCAGGCTCACGTCGTAGGCCAGCTCCGGCCCGCTGCGGCCCTTGACCTGGCGCACCGCGTTGACCTTGGCTCGGATCCACTGGTTGCCGTACCGGGCCATGACCACCTGTCCCACCGCGTAGTCCGCCTTGAGCGGCACCATGGGCGGCGGCGCCTTGCTCGCGGCAGCGGTGCCCGGCGCCCGGGCCTGGCCGGCGCCGCGTTTGCCGGCGGACGGGCACAACACCTCCCATTGCTGCGATATGCCCAGCCCGCCGCTGGCGTTGTCGCGCCCGACGATCCTGCCTTGCGCGTCGCGCCACCGGCTGCGGCCGCCGCCGATGTCACTGTTGTCCCACACACCGGCAAGCCGGTAGGTGTTGCCATCGACGGGGGTGATCGTGCCGGCGCGGCAATCGGCGCTGGCACGATAGACTTTTTTCAGGTCATGCTCCTGCAAGCCGCGCGCCACGCAGGCGGCGTCGCCCGGCTGCCAGTTGGCGCACCAGCCTTCGATTTGCTCGCGCGTGATGCGGGCCTGCGCCACGGCGTTCGTGGTGTCGGCGCCGGTCAGCGAGAAGATCGTCGGGTTGACGCACTTGCTGCACAGCGCCAGCCATTGCGCCGCGGCGCCGGCGCTGCCGAACGCGGCCAATGCCACGACGGCGGTGCTTGCCAGCGCGCGGATCCGGCGCGACCGGGATGGATCAAGGCACGGCATATCGACCTCCTTCGAACTGCGGACATTCTGTCGCGTTTCGCGGCAAATTGCATCTGCGCCGAGCCGCGCCGCGACACGACGGCATCCACCCTCCGATCACCCATAGAATGAACCGATCCCATTGCCGCCGAGCCCATGCCTACCGCCGAAGAAATCGTCTCGACGAACATCGACCTGGTGTCGCTGCCCGCCATCTATGCCAGGGTCAAGGCCGTGGTCGACGACCCGCGCACCGGTGCGATGGACCTGGCCAAGGTGCTGGCCGCCGATCCGGCCATGACCGCCCGGGTACTCAAGCTCGTCAACAGCGCCTTCTGGGGCGTCAGCCGCCAGGTCGACTCGTTGCCACGCGCGGTGTCGCTCATCGGCATGCTGCAGATCCACGACCTGGTGCTGGCCAGCTCCGTCATCGACGCGTTCGAGCGCATGCAGCCGGAAACGATGGACGTGAAGACCTTCTGGCGCGGCAGCGTCGTGCGCGGCCTGGCCGCCACCGCGCTGGCCCGCGAGGCCGCGCTGGTCGATCTCGGACGCGTGTTCACCGAAGGCCTGCTCAGCGATATCGGACACATGGTGTTGTACGCCAAGTACCCGGAGCTGGCCGCGCGTGCACTCGAACAGACGCGCGAGGCCCCCTGGGAGCTGGCCGCCATGGAGCGCGCATCGATCGGCTGCAGCTACGCCGAGGTTGGCGGGGCATTGACCGACGCGTGGAAACTGCCGCCGTGTTTCGGCGATGCGATCCGGCACCAGAACGCGCCGCAGGACGCGGGCGCCTACACGCTGGAAGCGTCGTTGCTGCATATTGCCGGCGCGCTGGCCCAGGTCGACGCGCACGCCGACCAACGCGAGGCGGTGCTGGCGCATGTCGACGCGTTCGCGTGGCACGCGACCGGGCTCCAGCCCGATTGCCTGGAAGCCGTGATCCCTGCGGTCGCCGCCGACCTGTCGGCGACGGCCCGGCTGTTCGGCCTGTCCGACTCCCTTCCCGCCTGAGACCGCAGGCCGCGGTCAGGCGGTTTCGACCTGCGCCGCATACGGCAGCACGCAGTTGCGTCCCGCGTGCTTGGCCGCGTACAAGGCCTTGTCGGCCATGTCGATCAACTGCGCCGGGTCGCTCACGTCGGCCGACATTTCGGCGACGCCGAAACTCGACGTGACCTCCAGTCCCGCCGTCGATCGCACGGACGAACCGGCGCGGCGCTGGATGTCGACGCGCAAGCGCTCCGCAATGGACAAGGCCTGCGCCATGTCCACTTCCGGCAGGATGATGCAGAACTCCTCGCCGCCGTAACGGCACAGCAGATCGACTTCGCGCAAGGCGCTCGACAGGCTGCGTGTCACCGATTGCAGCACCTGATCGCCCACCGCATGGCCGTAACGATCGTTGAACGACTTGAAATGGTCGATGTCGGTCATGATGCAGCACATGGGAACGCCGGCGGCGCGTTGCGCAATGAACAGCTGCTCCAGTTGCTCGAACAATGCACGCCGGTTCAGGCAGCCGGTCAGCGGGTCGCGCGTCGCCAGGCGGCGCAACTCGTCGTTCTTCTTCTCGACCTGCAGCTTCGTATCCTCCAGTTCGGCCATCGACTTGACCAGCTGCGCATTGAGCTCGTGCAGCGGCGTGACGTTGTCGAAGGTCACCAGGCAACCACGCACCTTGCGCATGCCGTCCGAGATCGGCGATGCGTTGACCACCACCTTGAGCGCTTCGCCGCTGCCGAGCTTGAATTCCAGGTATTCGCCCTCGGCGGCGACCGACGTGGACATGGCGCGCCACCAGGGATGCTCGGTGCGGTCCACCGGCAATGCCTTCCTGAACCAGGGAATGGTCTCGACCTGCTTGCCCTGCAACGCGGCGTCGCCCTCCCCGCCCATCCAGCGGCGCAACGCGGCGTTGACCAACATCAGGCGGCCGGCCGGATCGACGATCATGACGCCGCCGGTGAACACGTCGAACGCACTGCGCACCCGGTCGGGAATCACCGCCGACGGGTCCAGATGCGCCAGCACCCGGCGCAGGTATAGCGTGAAACCGGCAAAGCTGCCCAGGCCCAGCAGCAGCACCATGAACACCGACGGCTGGCGCAACCAGCGCCACACGGTATCGGGCGCGGCGGGCTCGAAACTCACCTCGACCGCACCCCATTGCCTGCCGCTCATGTCCAGCGGGACCTGGATATGGTCGAGTTCGGAGCGCCCCGGCTTGGGCGCGACCCAGTGGGTCTGGTGGTTGCCGGACTGCGCCATGACCAGCCCGTCGCCGCGCCGCAGCGCCATCGACGTCACCGATGTGTCACGCGCCATGATTTCCCGGAACAAGCGGTCCAGCGTCGACGGGCTGCCCGTCTCGAGGTGCGTGGCGGTCTGGATGGCCAGGTTCTCGGCCGTTCGCGCGCGCAGTTGCCGCAGCTGCACGTTCGGATCGGGCAGCAGGCCGAACACCAGGTCGGCCATCAACAGCATGGACACCACCAGCGACGTCAAGCCCAGGCTGATACGGGCCGCCGGACTCGGCGACAACACGCGCCACAGGCGTTGCAGCATATTCTTCATCGGGCCATCCCATCCGTGTCGTGCCCCGTGCCGGCGCTCCACAGGCCGGCCAGGGCGGCCTCCTCGCGCTCCTGTTCCTTGTCGGTGGACCAGTCGGGCTTGTCCTCTTCCGGCGCGAGAATCGGCAGCGGATCCACGTTGCGCCAGGCCGGGACCGAGATCAGCAGTGTCGTCATCAATCCGCCGGCCCGCACCGCCCAGCTGACGAAACCGGCCGAGACCAGGATTCCGGCCACGCTGGCGGTCGCTTGCGGGCTCAGCCCGAAACGGGTGGCCTGCTCCTGCTGCTCCTGCTCCTGTGCCGGCGACTGGACCAGTCCGGCCACCAGGCCGGGCACCGGCGACGAGGGGATTCCGTCCTGCACGTCGACCGGGGTCGGCGTGGTGGTCCTGAAGAATGCCAGGCGGAACATCTCCAGCAGTTCACCGATCGACGATGTGCCGACCACCACCGGGGCCGATGCCCCGCTGCGACCGGTGGCCGCGCTGACGCCGAACACGTCGTTCTGGGCACCCGCCGGCGCGGCACCCAAGCGCTGTCCGGCCGGGCCGACGTTCGTCGTCCCGCCGCCCATCGGCTCGCCCGCGTCGACATCCGCCCTGGCCGCCGGCGCTTCGCGGGACGGCTCTGGCGCAGCTCGTTCGCCAGCCGGCGCGG
>JBFIDI010000426.1:0-5010 GCA_041581405.1 Burkholderiaceae bacterium | reverse complement strand
CTCTGGCATCATGGGCTTGCCCTTGTTCGAGACCGCCGCGTTGTTGCAGGCGGTGGGACATCCGGTCGGACCTTAGCCAGACCTTCAAACCCATGCCGCCATGCAACAGGACATTCTGATCAACTGGTCGCCGCAGGAAACCCGTGTTGCGGTGGTGGAAAGTGGTGCGGTGCAGGAACTGCATGTCGAGCGCTCGCTCGAGCGCGGCCTGGTTGGCAATGTCTACCAGGGCAAGGTCGCCCGCGTCCTGCCCGGCATGCAGTCGGCCTTCATCGACATCGGACTCGAACGCGCGGCCTTCCTGCATGTGGCCGACGTCTGGAACCGCCAGCCCGAAGGCGAGCCGCCGCAGGTCGCGCGTTCCGGCCAGGCGCAGATTCCGATCGAGCGCCAGGTGTTCGAGGGCCAGGCGTTGATGGTGCAGGTCATCAAGGATCCGATCGGCACCAAGGGTGCGCGCCTGTCGACGCAGATCAGCGTGGCCGGACGACTGCTGGTATTCCTGCCGCAGGACGACCACGTGGGTGTGTCGCAGAAGATCGCTCCGACGCTGCGCGACGAACTGCGCCAACGGCTGCAGTCCCTGACCCGACCCGAAGGTGGCGGCTTCATCCTGCGCACCAACGGCGAAGATGCCACCGATGCCGAACTGGCGGAGGACATCGCCTATCTGCGCAAGACCTGGGCCGGCATCAAGCAGGCGTCGCTGCGTTCGCCGCCGGGCAGCCTGCTGCACCAGGACCTGAGCCTGATCCAGCGCGTGTTGCGCGACCTGACGGGCGAGTCCACGCAGTCGATCCGCGTCGATTCGCGCGAGCAGTTCGACCAGTTGATGGCGTTCGGGCGCGCCTTCATGCCGTCGGCGGTCGGCAAGTTGCAGCACTACAAGGGCGAGCGGCCGATCTTCGACCTGTACGGGGTCGACGAGGAGATCGCACGGGCGCTGGGGCGCCGCGTGGATCTCAAGTCCGGCGGCTACCTGATCGTCGACCAGACCGAAGCCTTGACGACGATGGACGTCAACACCGGCGGTTACGTCGGCGCGCGCAATTTCGACGACACGATCTTCAAGACCAACCTGGAGGCGGCGCAGGCCATTGCGCGCCAGCTGCGGCTGCGCAACCTGGGCGGCATCATCATCGTCGACTTCATCGACATGGTGCGCGAGGACCACCGCGACGCGGTGCTGGCCGAGTTCCGCAAGCAGCTCGCGCGCGACCGGGTCAAGACCATGGCCGGCGGTTTCTCGCAACTCGGCCTGGTCGAGATGACACGCAAGCGCACCCGCGAGTCGCTCGCCCACATGTTGTGCGAACCCTGTGCGGCCTGCCAGGGCAAGGGCAGCGTCAAGACCGCACGCAGCGTGGCCTACGACATCCTGCGCGAGATTCTGCGCGAGGCACGGCAGTTCAATCCGCGCGAGTTCCGCGTCGTCGCGTCACCGCCCGTCATCGAATTGTTCCTGGACGAGGAGAGCCAGCACCTGGCAGGCTTGTGCGAATTCATCGGCAAGACGGTGTCGCTGCAAAGCGAGGCGGCGATGGGGCAGGAGCAATACGACATCATCCTGCTGTAACGCAACGGCACGCCGTACATGACAAGTCCGGGCATGGGGTTGGATCGACCCGCCTTCTCCGGCCCCTATTTGGAGACCGATACCATGGCCCAACCGCATGCCCGATCCGCCGAGGTCGTCAACCTGATGCCGCTGGCGCAACAGCTTGCCGGCGCACGTACCACCGCGATACTCAAGGCGCGCCAGCTCGAGGTGGTACGGCTCGTGTTGTCCCGCGGCAAGACCCTGCCGGAGCACCAGGTTCCGGGGGAGATCACGGTGCTGTGCATCGAAGGGCGCCTGTCGTTCACCAGCACGGACGGCACGGTCGAACTCGGTCCGATGGACTTCATCCATCTGCGCGGCGGCGTGCCGCATGCACTCACGGCGTTGGAGGATGCGTCGGCCCTGTTGACGATCTGCCTGGCCGACTGAGACCGGGACGCCCGCGGCGCATCAACGCGCGGGCTTGCGCAGGATCACCAGGGCGATGCCGCCGAGCACGGCGGCCGAGGCCCACAGCAGCCGGGCCGTCAGCGGTTCGGCCAGCAGCAGGCTGCCGCCGAGCGCGGCAATCACCGGCACGCTGAGCTGGACCGTGGACGCGGTGGTGGCGCGCAGGTGGCGCAAGGCCGCATACCAGATCGCGTAACCGATGCCGGAGGTCAACGCGCCCGAAGCAATCGCATAGACACTGCCAGCCAGGTCCAGCCGGGCCAGCGGCAACGTGGCCAGGCTCAGCACGATGGCCGGTACGGTGGCCCGCACGAAGTTGCCCGCAGTGATCCGCGTCGGATCGCCCGCACCCTTGCCGCGCAGCGAGTAGATGCCCCAGGCCACGCCAGAGGCCAGCATCAGCATCGCGCCGAGCAGCGGTGGCGACGACAGGCCCGGCAGCAGCAGCCCGACCAGGCCGGCGCAGGCCAGCACCAGCCCGGCCGTCTGTGCGGATCCCAGCCGTTCGCCGCGCCACAGGCCGACACCGATCATCGTGGCCTGCACGGCGCCGAACAACAACAAGGCGCCGGTGCCGGTTGCCAGGCTCACGTAGGCATACGAGAAGGCCGCGGCATAGACGAACAGGGCGCAGGCCGAGACCCAGTTGCCGGCCGTGCCGGCCTGTGGCCGCGGACCGGCACGCGCGCGCACGATCAGCCACAACACGAGGGCGCCCGAGACGATGCGCAGCGTCGTGAAGCTGGCGGGGTCGATGGCGGTGTCGCGCAGCGCGACGCGGCACAGCAGCGAGTTGCCGGCAAAGGCCAGCATGGCGACCAGGGTCACCAGCGCGGGATGCATGGGACGCATGGGTCGTCAGTGGCGCGCGCCGCTCGCGCCGGTGCGGCCGGCGCCCGCGGGACAGCAACGGCCATCGAAATGGCGCAGAATGCCAGGGCTTTTGTCTGGCCCCAAGAAAGGAAATGCAGTGATCACGTTTTATTACAACCTTGCCCCGAATCCACTCAAGGTCGCCCTGTTTCTCGAGGAGGCCGGGTTGGCCTACGAGACAGTGCCCGTGGATACCCGCAAGGGCGAGCAGCACAGTGCGAACTATAAGGCCGTCAATCCGAACGCCAAGGTGCCCGCGATCAAGGACGGTGACATCACGGTGTTCGACAGCAACGCCATCTTGCTGTACCTGGCCGAGAAGACCGGCCAGTTCCTGCCGGACGACACGCCGCAGCAACGCGCGCAGCTGTTCTCGTGGCTGATGTTCGTGGCCTCCGGTGTCGGCCCGTTCTCCGGCCAATGCGTGCATTTCCGCCACGCGGCCCCGGAACCCAAGGACTATGCGCTCAATCGCTACGACTTCGAAGCCTGGCGCCACTGGGGCATCGTCAACGACCGCCTGGCCGAGCGGCGCTACATGCTCGGCGACACCTACACCATCGTCGACATGGCGGTGTGGGGTTGGGCCCGCATGGTGCCGTACATCCTCGGCGGCCCCGAGGCCTGGGAGAAGTTGCCGCACGTCAAGCGTCTGGTCGACGAGATCAATGCCCGGCCCGCAGCCCAGCGCGCCGAGGCGCTCAAGACGCGGCACGCCTTCAAGACAGAGTTGGACGAGGAGGCCTTGCGTTCGATGTTCCCGCAGAACGAGCGCCTGGCCAGGAAGGCCTGACCGGGTACGGCCCGCCGGATCAGGCGGCCGTGTCGTCGCCGCCGTCCGACGGTCCGCCCAGCCCCAGGTTGTACAGCCGCGCGTACAGACCGTCGGCGGCCAGCAGTGTCGCGTGATGACCGGTCTCGACGATGCGGCCGTTGTCCAGCACGACGATGCGGTCCGCGTGCTGCACGGTCGAGAGCCGGTGCGCGATGACCAGCGTGGTGCGTTTTTGCATCAGCCGCTGCAGCGCCTCCTGCACCGCGCGTTCGGATTCCGCGTCCAGTGCCGATGTCGCCTCGTCGAGGATGAGCACCGGCGCGTCCTTGTACAAGGCACGGGCAATGGCCAGCCGCTGGCGCTGCCCCCCCGAGAGCTGCATCGCGTTGTGACCGACGATGGTGTCCAGGCCCTGCGGCAGTTCGTCCATCAGGGTCTGCAGATTGGCCGCCGCCAGGCAATGCGCGACCCGGTCGCGGTCGACGGCCTGTCCCAGTGCCACGTTGACCGCCACCGAATCGTTGAGCATCAGCACATGCTGGCTGACCAGCGCGAACTGCGATCGCAGCGAGGCCAGGTCCCACTCGCGCAGTTCGTGTCCGTCGAGGTAGATCGAACCCGCGCTGGGGTCGACGAAGCGCGGCAGCAGGTTGACCAGCGTCGACTTGCCCGATCCCGACGCGCCGACCAGGGCCACCGTTTCGCCGGCTGCCACGTCCAGGCTGAGATGGTCCAGCGCCGGCACGGCGTCGTCGGAGTAGGACACGCAGGCCTGCTCGAAACGGATCACGCCGGTGGCGCGTTCCATGCGGTAGCTGCCGCCGCTCTCGTCGGGCGTGCGGGCCATCATGTCCAGGCCACGCTCCATGGCGGCCAGGCCGCGGGTGATCGGATTGGCCACCTCGGTCAGGTGCTTGAGCGGCGCGATCAGCATCAGCATCGCCGTGACGAAGGCGACGAAGCCGCCCACCGACGTGGTGTTGTCGGCGCTCTGGATCAGCGCCACGGTGATCACGGCCGACAAGGCCACCGCGGCCAGCATCTGCGTGAGCGGGGTCATCGCCGCCGAGGCCGCGGTCGATTTCATCGACAGGCGACGCAAGGCGTCGCTGAGCCCGGCAAAGCGGTGCGACTGCGCCTGCTGCGCCGCGTGCAGCCGGATGTCGCGGTGTGCGAGCACGTTTTCCTCGACCACGTAGGCGAGCCGGTCGGTGGCGTCCTGGCTGTTGCGCGTGACCCGGTACAGGCGGCGCGACAGGATGCGCATGACATAGGCCACGGCCGGGAACAGGAACACGACGATCAGGGTCAGTTTCCAGTTCAGGTACATCAGGTAGGAGACCAGGGCGAG
>JBFIDI010000425.1:0-5013 GCA_041581405.1 Burkholderiaceae bacterium | reverse complement strand
GTCGGGGCACTGGGTGAAGCCGAAGAAGACCACGACGACCTTGCCGGCGAAGTCCTTGAGCGTTCGTTCCCGGCCGTCGGCATCCGGCAGCTGGAAATCGCGCGCGTAGTCTGCACCGGTGACGTCGATCGAGACGAACGACGGCTTGTTGTCGAAGCAGCCGGACACCATGACGGTCGAGGCCAGCAGCAGAACCAGGCAGGCACAAAGGCGGAGAAAGGGACGCGAGGTGGTCATGTCGTGACGGCAGCGGGTTGGTCAGAAAAGATAGTGGTCCACCAGCAAGGCGGCAAACAGCAGGCTCAGGTGATACAGCGAGAAACGGAAGGTGCGGCGCGCCAGCGCGTCGGAATAATCGCGCCAGAGCCAGAACGCATGCAGGCAGAAGCCGGCGCCCAGCACGATGGCCGCCGCCAGGTACAGCCAGGAGCTCATGCCGTAGACGAACGGCAACAGGCAGGCGGCGAACAGGATGGCGGTATACAGCAGGATCTGCAGGCGCGTGAACTCGCTGCCATGGGTCACCGGCAACATCGGCAGGCCGGCCTTGCGGTAATCCTCCACCCGGTACAGGGCCAGGGCCCAGAAATGCGGCGGCGTCCACAGGAAGATGATCAGGAACAGGATCAGCGCCTCGGGTCCGACGTCGCCGGTCATCGCCGCCCAGCCCAGCACCGGCGGCATCGCACCCGACGCGCCGCCGATGACGATGTTCTGCGGCGTCAGCGGCTTGAGGATGACGGTGTAGATCATCGCGTAACCGACGAAGGTCGCGAAGGTCAGCCACATCGTCAGCGGATTGATCCAGACATACAAAATGACCGAACCCGCGGCACACAACAGGCCGGAAAACAGCAGGGTCTGGCGGTTGCTCAGCTCGCCCCGCGCCGTCGCGCGCCACGCGGTGCGTTTCATCTTGGCGTCGATGCGCTGCTCGACGATGCAGTTGAACGCGGCCGCGGCCGCGGCCACCAGCCAGATGCCCGCGCAGGCGACCGCGGCCTGCACCACCTGCGGCCACGACGGGGCGCCCGGCACGGCCAGCACCATGCCGATCAGCGCGCAGAACACGATCAGCTGGATGACCCGCGGCTTGGTCAAGGCCATGAACTGGCGGTATACCGACACGCCGGCTGCACCCGCGGCGTCCGTGGTCTGCGTCGATTCGCCGCTCATGGCAGGCTCCCCATCGGCATCGCGGCCCGGCCGGGCGACGCGCGGCGCGCAACCCGGGTCGACGACAGCGCCCAGGTGATCACGACCACCAGCGCCGCCGCACCGCCGGTGTGCAGCAAGGCGGCGATCAGTGGCCAGCCCAGCACCACGTTGCCCAGGCCGGTGGCCAGCTGCAATGCGGCCAGCGCGCCGATCCAGCGCGCCAGGGGCCGCAAGCCGTCGATCCGTGCGAGTCGCCAGGCCAGCAGGGCCAGCACCACCAGCACGGCATAGGCCATCAGGCGGTGGGCGTAGTGGATGGCCGTGAGTGCGGCAAAGGAGATCACCGCGCCATCACCGGTCATGCCCAGCGAGCGCCAGATCTCGAAACCCTGATCGAAACGCATGACCGGCCACCAGCTGCCCTGGCAGGTCGGGAAATCGGTGCAGGCCAGCACCGCGTAGTTCGTGCTGACCCAGCCTCCCAGTGCCAGCTGCACCACCAGCAGGCCCGTGGCCAGCAGCAAGAAGACTCGCGTGCCGGCGTCGACGGAAACCGGGGGTGCGCCAGCCAACGCGCGGGTCTGCCACTGCGCCTGCATCGCCAGCATGGCCAGCAGCAACAGGCCTCCGAGCAGGTGCAGCGTCACGATGGCCGGAAACAGCTTCATCGTGACGGTCAGGGCGCCGAACGCCCCCTGCACGCAGACCCACACCAGCGTGGCGGTCGGCCACCAGGGATTGAGCGTCGATGCGCCCGGACCGGCACGCAGCCGCTGACGCCAGCCGAGCACCGTCAGCACCAGGATCAGCCCGCCCACGCCGGTGGCCATGTAGCGGTGGACCATCTCGATCCAGGCCTTGTGGTGGGTCACCGGCCCGCTGGGCATCGCGGCCTGGGCCGCACTGATGTCGGCGCGGGCGCCGACCGGGCTGGCACTGCCGTAACAACCCGGCCAGTCCGGGCAGCCCAGGCCGGAATTCGTCAGCCGCGTGAACGCGCCGAACAACACCAGGTCGAAGGTCAGGAACAGCGTGAGCACGGTCACGGCACGCAGCCAGTGCGCCGGGGACTGCTTGCGTGCGCGCAGCTGCAGCCAGGCCAGTGCGACCGCGGCCAGCGCAGCCCCCGCGAGCAGGATCTGCAGAATGGGCGCAAGGTCGACGGCGGCCGGTTCGCTCATCGGAGCACTCCGGGCCCGACGAGACGACGGCGCATGCGCCGCCCGGCCGCCGGTGCGGACGGACGGAAACGAGAGTAGAGAGGGCCCGCAGCGGAACGGCGCATGTCAACGTCCCGCCGTGTCCCAGGACGCGCTGGCCCGCAGCACCCGTTCGATGTCGCGCTTGGCCTTGGCCGCGCCCGACATGTCGAGTCCGGCCGGGAAACGCATCATCCAGTTGCCCAGCGGATCGACGAGGTACAGATGGGCCGGCAGGTCACGCCCGGCGTCGGCGGCCAGCCACTGGCCCAGCGCGGCCGGCGGCACGCGCAGCACGGTGGCCTGCTCGAGCGCCGGCAACAACGCGTCGGCCACCGGCGCGTCGTCGTTGATCAACCAGACCCTGTCGACGCGCTCCTTTTCCTTGCCCAGGCTCTCGCGCAGCTGGCGCTGCATGTACAGGTATTGCTGGCAGGTCGCATCGCAGGCGCCACCCGAGACGGTGAGCAGCAACCACTGGCCCTTGAGTTCGCGCAGGTTCAGCGTCGTGCCGTCGAGCGCCGTGCCCACCAGGTCCGGCAGCGGACGCTGCGGGTCGATCAGGGTGCCGAACACCCGGCGCGCCTCGGGCCGCCAGACGTAGTAGGCGAAATACGAAGCCACCACCGGCGCCGCACACATCAGGAACACGACCATCATCTTCCAGCGGCCGGCACGCGTGCGCCGCTCGGTCGCGCCGACCTCGGCCAGCGCAGGCATGGCATGGACCGTCAGGCCCAGTGGCTGGTCGTCGTGGCCGGGGCGTGGCAGGTCAGCGGATGATGATGAAGCGTCGGACAATTTGAAACCAGATAAAGAGAACCGTGATCAAGCCGCTGAGGGCAAACCACTGAAACGCGTAGCCATGGTGCTTGGCGACGCCCGTCTGGATCGCAGCCCAGTCCCGGAGCAGACCGTCGCCTTGCGGGCCGGTCTGCAAAACGGAGAATTCGGCCAGTGGCAGGCCGGTTTCCTGTGCGAAGCCGGCCAGATCGAGATTTTGCCGGATCTTGCCCTGCTCCCGGGATTCGAATGCGTAAAGCTTGGCTGGGGGCGGGGCGATTCGGCCGTCGACCTGCACCGTTCCGGCGGCGGGCGGCAGCTCGGGCAAGGCGGTCCGGTCGTTGAAATGGCGCTGCACCCAGCCCCGCTGCACCAGCACGACCCGATCGGAACCGTCGAGCCGCAGCGGCGTCACCACGTAGAAGCCCGACTTGCCATCCATCTGCCGGTTCTCCAGGTACACCGTATGCCGGTCCAGCCATTGTCCGCGCAGGTTGACGCGCCGGTGCATCCATGCGCCCGTCGCACCGGAGCCGCCAAGATCGGCGCTGTCCAGCGGCGGCAATGCCGTGCGCGTATCGATGTCCGCCTGCAGCGCCAGTTTCTCGGCGGCACGGTTCATCTGCCACACACCCAGCTGCAGCGTGATGAAGGCACCCAGCAGCGCCGCGCCGGCGATCACCCAGAAGCGGGTCGTCAGCGCGGACTTTGCCGTCGGATAATCAGCGACCATGATGTACCTTGTCATCCTCGCCTTCCTGGCCATCATCGGCAGCCTGGCTGCCGCCCTGTACTACATGCTGCGGGGCGGCGGGCGCGAGGGGCGCTCGACATCCGCTCACATGGCCCGCGCGCTGGCGTTCCGGGTCGGCTTCTCCATCGTGCTGTTCATCTGCGTGCTCATTGCCTGGAAGCTGGGCTACATCCAGCCCACCGGCATACCGGCCGGAAAATGAACCAGGCCGCAACGCGGCCTGGTTGATCGGGGACGGCAGTGCGCCGTCAGAGCCAGTAGACCAGCACGTACAGGCCCAGCCAGACGACGTCGACGAAGTGCCAGTACCAGGCCGCGCCTTCGAAGCCGAAGTGACGCTCCGGCGTGAAATGGCCTTTTTGCAGTCGTAGCGTGATGAACAGCAGCATCAACATGCCGACGAACACGTGGAACCCGTGGAATCCCGTCAGCATGAAGAAGGTCGAACCGAACGCACCGGACGACAACTTGAGGTTCAGGTCGGTGTACGCATGGAAATACTCGTACCCCTGCACGCCCAGAAAGGTCACGCCCAGCAGCACGGTGATCCACATGAACCCGATGGTCTTGCTGCGCTGGCCCGCCTGCAATGCATGGTGGGCAATCGTCAGGGTCACGCCCGAGCTCAGCAGCAAGGCGGTGTTGATCGTGGGCAGCCAGAACGGACCCATGGTCTGGAACGGCTCGACGATGCCGGCCGGCGATGCGGTCGCACCGGCCACGACGCTGGGCCAGACCGCCTTGAAATCAGGCCACAACACGGCGTTCTCGAGGCTGCCGAGTTCGGGCAGCGAGTGCATGCGCGCCCACCACAAGGCGGTGAAGAAGGCGCCGAAGAACATCACCTCGGAGAAGATGAACCAGCTCATGCTCCAGCGGAACGACAGGTCGACCTTGTTGCCGTAGGCACCACTTTCACTTTCGCCGACGGCGTCGCGGAACCAGCGGAACAACACGACGAACAACCAGACCAGGCCGAAATACATCGAGTACTCGCCCCAGCCGACGCCGTTGATCCACTGACCCAGGCCGAAGAACACGAAGAACAGCCCGATGGACGCCATCACCGGATGGCTGGACGGGCCGGGCACGAAGTAATACGGCGTGGTGGTATGGGAT
>JBFIDI010000424.1:0-5058 GCA_041581405.1 Burkholderiaceae bacterium | reverse complement strand
GATCTGGCCGACGACGCCGATGGCGCGGAACTGCGCCAGATCGGTGTCGAGCAGCTGGGCCCAGCCGGCATGGTGGTAGAAATGGCGGATCGCCAACGGAATGTCGATGTCGCGGGTCTCGCGGATCGGCTTGCCGTTGTCCAGGCATTCGAGCACCGCGAACAGCCGGCTGTGTTTCTGCAACGCCCGTGCCAGCGCGTACAGGTGCCGGGCACGGCCATGGCCGCCGATGGCCTGCCAGGGCTTGAGCGCAGCCGACGCGGCGCCCACCGCGGCGTCGACGTCCTTCTTGCCGGCCTGCGCAACCTGTGCCAGCAGCTTGCCATTGGCCGGGTTGCGGGTTTCGAACGACTCCTTCGCGTTGACCCAGTCCCCGTGGATATACAGGCCGAAGCGGTTCTTGTGTCCGGCCAGCCAGGCCAGCGCGGTGTCGGGGGATTCGGGAGACGGGCCGTAGTCCATGGTGGTGAGGATGTCTGCGATGGTGGGCATGGCGTGGGGCGCGGGGAGGGTTCGGATCGGTTCAGGGCATGGCGTGCCGGTGCGCGGCCGAATAACGGCCGGTGACGAAATGCTCGAGCTGGCGTTCGATGTCGGTCAGCAGGCTGGAGGCGCCGAAACGGAACAACTCGGGCGTGAGCCATTCGTCGCCGAGTTCTTCCTTGATCAGGCTGAGGTACTGCAAGGCCGCCTTGGCGCTGGAGATGCCGCCGGCGGGCTTGTAGCCGACCTTGAACCCGCTCAGCGCCAGGTAGTCGCGGATGGCTCGCACCATCACCAGCGACACCTCCGGCGTGGCGTTCACGCCTTCCTTGCCGGTCGAGGTCTTGATGAAGTCGGCGCCGGCCAGCATGCAGACCCAGGACGCACGCGCGACGTTGTCCAGGGTCTGCAGTTCGCCGGTGGCCAGGATGGCCTTGACATGGGCGTCGCCGCAGGCGGCGCGAAAGGCCTGCATCTCCGCATACAAAGCGGCCCAGTCGCGCTGCAGCACGTGGCGCCGTCCGATGACAATGTCGATTTCGCGCGCGCCGGCCTGCACCGACAGCTCGATCTCGCGCAGCCGGGTCTCCATGCCCGACAGGCCGGCCGGAAAACCCGTCGACACGGCGGCCACCGGTATCGCATGGCCCTGCAGCGCGCGCACCGCCGGGGCCACCATCTCGTGGTAGACGCAGACCGCGCCGGTCCTGAGCGACGGCAGTCCGAGCGCGTGCAGCAGGTCGGCGCGCAGCGGCTGGCGGGCCTTGGCGCACAGGCGCATGACGCGGCCCTCGGTGTCGTCGCCGGACAGGGTGGTCAGGTCCATGCACTGGATGGCGCGCACCAGCCAGGCGGCCTGGTATTCCTTCTTCTGCGAGCGCCGGGCCGCCAGCGACTGCACGCGGCGCGTCACCGCATTGGCGTTCACGCGCACCGATTCGATCAGGGCCAGGTCCAGCGGCAGGCCGGCATTGCGGGCAAGGGTCGTCATGTGATCCGATTCAGGAGGGAGGTTCCGTGTGCGAGCGCGGGCACGCCGAGATGGTCGGCGACGGTCTGGCCGAGGTCGCAGAAACTCTGGCGCATGCCCAGGTCGCCGGCGCGGATGCCGGGGCCGGCAAACAGCTGCGGCACCTGCTCGCGGGTATGGTCGCTGCCGGGCCAGGTGGGATCGCAGCCGTGGTCGGCCGTGAGCGCCACCAGGTCGCCGCCGCGCAGTCCGCCGAGGAAGGCCGGCAGGCGGGCGTCGAAGTCCTCCAGTGCCTGCGCATAACCGGCGACATCGCGCCGGTGGCCGTATTCCTGGTCGAAATCGACGAAGTTGGCAAACACCAGCGCGCCGTCGGGCGCGGCCGTGCGCTGGGCATCGAGCTGGTCGAACAGGGCCATGTTGTCGGGCGCCTTGACCAGCGTGGTGATGCCGCGCATCGCGAAGATGTCGCCGATCTTGCCCAGCGCGATCACGTCGTGGCCCGCGGCCGAGGCCTGGTCGAGCAGGGTGGCGCCGGGCGGCGGCACCGCGATGTCCTTGCGATGGGCGGTGCGCCGGAACCGGCCCGGCGCGCCGTCGAACGGCCGCGCGATCACGCGGGCGATGCGATACGGCTGCAGCAGCTCGAACGCCTGCCGGCAGATCGCATACAGGCGTTCCAACCCGAAATGCCGCTCGTGCGCGGCGACCTGGAACACCGAGTCGGCCGAGGTGTAGACGATGGGTTTGCCGCTGGCGATGTGTTCCTCGCCCAGCCGCGTGATGATCTCGGTGCCGGACGCATGGCAGTTGCCCAGGATGCCGGGCAGGGCGCAGGCGCGCACCCAGCGATCGATCAGGTCGGTTGGAAAACACGGATCGGGCGCGTCGAACACGCCCCAGTCGAAGCCCACCGGCACGCCGGCCATCTCCCAATGACCACTCGGCGTGTCCTTGCCCACCGATTGCTCCTGGGCCGTGGCGAACGCGCCGGTGAACCCGTCGCGCCGCGCCAGTCCCTCGGGCCAGCGCCCGGTCGCACGGTGGCTGGCCGCCCCCAGGCCCAGCCGCTCGAGATGGGGGATGTGCAGCGGCGTGCCCTGCGCGTTGCGCCAGCGTGCGATGTGGCCCAGCGTGTCCGCATCCTGCTCGCCGAAGCGGGTGGCGTCGTGCGCGGCGCCGATACCGAGCGAGTCCAGCACCAGGATGAAGGCGCGGGGCATGGGGTCAGCCGGCCTTGGGCAGGCGCCGCAGGTACTCGGGCACCAGGCGCATCAGGTCCTTGGCGCCGACGGCCGCGTAGTGCAGCGTCTGTTCGTGCGACAGCGGAACGTCGGACATGCCTTCGGCCAGGTTGGTGATGGTGGCAATCGCCAGCACGTCCAGTCCGCAGTGGCGCGCCGAGATGACCTCGGGCACGGTGGACATGCCGACCACGTCGGCACCCAGCGTGCGCATCATCCGGATCTCGGCCGGGGTTTCGAAACTGGGCCCGCTGGTGGCCAGGTACACGCCTTCGTGCCAGGCGATCTCCAGCGCCCGGGCGGACTGCTGCAACACCTGGCGCAGACCGGCGTCGTAGGCATTGGCCATGCTGATGAAGCGCGCGCCGAATCGCTCGTCGTTGGCGCCGATCAGCGGGTTGCCCGGCAGCAGGTTGATGTGGTCGGTCAATGCCACCAGGCTGCCGGGACCGACCTCGGGACGCAGCGATCCCGCCGCGCAGGTCAACACGATGGATTCGCAGCCGATCAGCTTGAAGGTGCGAATGGCCGAGGTCATGACGTCGGCACCCTTGCCTTCGTAGAAGTGGCTGCGGCCCTTCATGCACAACACCGCGACGTCGCCGAGCCGGCCGCACAACAACTCGCCGGCATGGCCTTGCACGGTGGAGACCGGGAATCCGGGCAGGTCGCCGTAGGCGATGGTCACCGGATCTGCGATCTGGTCGGCCAGGCCGCCCAGGCCGGAACCCAGCACGATGGCGACCCGCGGCTGGAAGTCGGGCAGGCGCCGGCGCAACACGGCGACGGCGTCGAGCGGGAGTTGACTGCTGCGGGTGGTGTCTGTCATGCGGTGCGGGCTCGGTTGCGCCACGGGACCCCTGTGGCCGGGAAGCGGTGAACGCATTGTCCCCGATTCGTTGCCGGATGTCGGCTTGCCGACGTCCCGTGCACGCACGGGAACGGCACGGTGCACGGCGTGGCGCGAAAGCGGCGCCGACGACATGCGTTACAGTTCTTCGACAGGCCAAGGACCCCGCATCGCCCATGTCAGCACCGAAACAACACCCCCATTTCATCACGTCGCTGCAGGGGGAGTTGTACGACTGGCGCTTGTGGACGGCGCGTGCCGTGGTGCTGGCGTTTGCCAGCATGGCGGGCCTGACCGTGGTGCTCTTCACCTGGATGTGCGAGTTCGCCTTCGAGCATTTTCGAAGCGTGGAGCGGGAGTACTGGTGGTCGCCGCTGTTGTGGACGCCCGTGCTGACGGCGGTCATCGTCTGGCTGACGCGCCGCTTCGCGCCCGGTGCCGCCGGATCCGGCATTCCGCAGGTGATGGCCGCGCTGGCGCCGGAGGTCCACGCGCCGGTGCGGCATTTCTTCGTCTCGATCTGGCTCACGATCTCCAAGATGGTGCTGACCGCGCTGGGCATGCTGGCCGGCTTGTCGCTGGGCCGCGAAGGACCGTCGGTGCAGGTCGGCGCCGGCGTCATGCACAGCTGCCGCCACTGGTTGCCCAAGCGTGGCGTGGTCTCGGACCACGGCCTGCTGATTGCCGGCGGCGCGGCGGGGATCGCGGCGGCGTTCAACACGCCGCTGGGCGGCATCATGTTCGCGATCGAGGAACTTTCGCGCCGGCCCGAGCAACGCAGCAACGGCCTGATCATGGCGGCCATCGTGCTGGGCGGCCTGATGTCGGTCTCGGTCTATGGCAACAGCAGTTATTTCGGCATCGTCGGTGCGATCCGGGTCGACCGGCTGGACCTGCACATGTTGTGGCCGGGCCTGCTGGTGACCATTTTCTGCGGCCTGGCCGGCGGCCTGTTTGCGCGGCTGCTGATCGTGTCGCTGTCGGGCCAGTCGACCGACTGGTTCAGCCGCACGCGGGCCCGTTTCCCGGTGCGCTTCGCGGCGCTGTGCGGCCTGCTGGTGGCGGTGATCGGCGTGGCCAGCAACGGATCGATCTTCGGCAGCGGCTTCATGCATACCCGGGCCTTGCTCGACGGCGTCGACGAGTCGTTCGGCCTGTTTTTCCTGCTCAAGTTCCTGGCCACCTGGATCACGACCTGGGCCGGCGTGCCGGCCGGCATCTTCGCGCCCTCGCTGGCCATCGGCGGCGGCATCGGCAGCGACATGGCGCAGCTCCTGCTCGGCGTGTCCTCGACCACCCTGATCGCGGTCGGCATGGCCGCCTTCCTGGCCGCGGTGACCCAGGCGCCGATGACCTCGTTCATCATCGTGATGGAGATGGTCGACGGCCACGGGCTGGTGCTGAGCCTGATGGCCGCAGCCTTGCTGGCCAGCGGCATCTCGCGCCTGGTCAGTGCGCCGCTGTACGCGGCGCTGGCCGATCTGCAGGTCCGCCGGGTGTTGCCGGCCGAG
>JBFIDI010000423.1:0-5074 GCA_041581405.1 Burkholderiaceae bacterium | reverse complement strand
GCCGGCCAGCACCCAGAGATAGCCGTAACGCTGCTGGATCGGCATGGCGCTGCCGTCGGCGCTGCAGTGCGGCGCTCCGTCGGCGTCCTGCCACAGCAGCAGGTCGTTGCCCAGCAGCCGCGCGGTCACGGGGTGGGCGGAGTCGGCGCCCCGCAGTTGTATCGCGGAGCCGACGGTCAGCCAGTCGTTGCGCAGGTTGGGGTCGGTGGTGCAGAACGGCATGGGGGTCAGCTCCGTGGGTGTTCGATCCGCTCGCGCAGCAGCCGCAGCGCGTTGAACAACGCGCCCGTGGCGGCGTCCGGTGGCGTCGCCTCGCTCGCCACGTGCAGCAGACACCCGTCGGCGGCGGCGTCGAGGACCCACAACTGCAACACATGACCGGCCCAGTGGCCGCGCCACCGGCACGGACCGGCCGGCGTGAACGCCTTTGCCGCCAATGCGGCGTCGACCGTGGCCGACGGCAGCGCCACGGCCATCGAACGCAGGAACCGCGGAGGCGCCACGCCCGGCGGATCGTCCGCCGGCGCGGTGGCTTCATCGTCCAGCGACACCCAGACCATGCCCTGGCGCTCCACGGCCGCATAGGTCTTGACGCAGACCTTGCCCGGCACCGGTTGGTGCGGCATCGCCGGGATGGCGATACACCGGCCGCTGCCTTCGGCATATTCCCAGCCATGGTAGGCACAGGCCAGCCGGTCGCCCAGCACCCGGCCCAGGCTCAGCGCGACACCACGGTGCGGGCAGCGGTCTTCCCAGGCCTGGATCTGCCCGGATGCACTGCGCCATAACGCGAGTGCCTGGCCCGCCACCTGGGTCGCACGAACCGTGTCTCCGCTCGGCAATGCGGGTGACGGCAGGACAGGGTGCCAAACGACGGAAGCGTGCATCGCTGGATTGTGTCAGCTCATCGGGTGCACCGCCCCGCGGCGACTTGGAGGCAGGCGTCGCATGGCCGGCCGCTGGTCAGATGGCGAGCGCCGGTTCCTGGCCCAGTTCCGACGCCAGGTAGTCGACCACGACGCGCATCTTGGGCGGCACGAAGCGGCGCGAGGCATAGGTCACGTAGATCGGCAAATCCGGTGGCGCGAAGTCCCGCAAGACCGGAAGCACCCGGCGTGACGCCATATCGTCGTGGAACAGCCACTCCGGCATCAGCGTGATGCCCAGGCCGCTGATGCAGGCCTCGCGCACGACCTCGGCGCTGTTCGACGCAAAGCTGCCGGTCACCGTGATCGTTTCGTGTGTGTTGCCGGACTGGAAGGTCCAGCGCGGACCGATGATGGGATTGGAGTACACGATGCAGTTGTGCGTAATCAGGTCCAGCGGCTGCTGCGGCTCTCCGGCGACGGCCAGGTAGCCGGGCGCGGCGACCGCGATGCGCGAGGAGCGGCCGACGTGTCGCGCCACGATGTCGCCGCGCGGCTCGCCGAAACGGATCGCGATGTCCAGGCCGAGTTCGACCAGGTTGTCTTCGACGTCGCTGCTGACGATCTCGATGCGCAGCTGCGGATAACGTGACAACAGAGCGCTACAGCGACGTACCAGGTAGCGGCGCGCAAACGCATAGGGGCTGCCCAGGCGCACCAGGCCGCTGGGGGTGTCGTTGGCCTTGCCCAGCCGGGCGTCTGCCTCCGCGATGCTGTCCAGGATCTTGCGTGCATCGTGCAGGTAGGCCAGGCCGTCTTCGGTCAGGCGCAGATGCCGCGTCGTGCGGTTGAGCAGGCGCACGCCCAGATGGGCCTCGAGCGCGGCGATCTTGCGGCTCACACTGGGCTGCGTGACCCCCAATGCCCGTGCAACGACCGAAAAGTTGCCGGCTTGCGCGACCCGCACAAAGGTGTTGAGCCCGTCGATAAAGTCCATGAGATCCGTCCGCGCCGTCGGCGGTCATTGATACGCAGCGCGCATGAGTGATATCCGGGTGCTGCGTCTTATCAGTCCGGGGTGCGCTGCCTACACTGGCTGCGACCCTTGTATTTGCAATCAGGATTCGATGCTAACCCTTTATCACCACAACATTTCCGTCTGCGCGCAGAAGGTCCGGCTGGCACTGGACGAAAAATCCATCGACTGGACCGGTCACGAAGTCGACCTCATGAACCAGGAGCACCTGACGCCGGCATTCCTGAAGATCAATCCGCGCGGCCTGGTGCCGGTCCTCGTACACGACGATGTGCCGGTAACCGAATCCACGGTCATTCTCGAGTACCTCGAGGACGTGTTTCCGGAGCACCGCCTGCGGCCTGCCGATGCGATGGGAGCGGCGCGCATGCGCATGTGGACCAAGGTGCCGGACGAAGGGCTGCACACGGCCTGCGCTTCGGTGACCTACGCGGCCTCGTTCGCGCACCAGCTGCGCGAGCACCACGACCGGGCGGAGTGGGAGCAGCGATTGGCGAAGTTGCCCGACCGTGCCCGGGCCGCACGCCAGAAGCTGATCTACGAGCAGGGCTTCAACGCCCCGTTCGTGCGCGATGCCGTGATGCTGCACGACAAGGTGCTGCAGGACATGGAGCGGGTCCTGGCGGAGCGCACCTGGCTCGCCGGCGCCAACTACACGCTGGCCGACATCGCGCTGACACCGTATGTCACCCGGCTGGACCGGCTCGGCCTGGAGCGCATGTGGGCACAGCGGCCCGGCGTGTCGCGCTGGTTCGAGGCGGTGCAGGCACGCCCGAGTTTCGCCTCGGCCATCACCGCCTTTCGCAGCAATGCCTACGACGACGAGTTGAAGAAGCAGGGTGTCGACGTCTGGCCCCAGGTGAACGCGCTGCTGGTGGCTTGACGCGTACCGGCATTCGGCCCGCCAGTGATTTCGCGATGGTTTCCGTTTTCCCCGTTTCAGGAGTCCCCATGACACGATTCGTTTCCCGCTTCGCAGCGATTCTCTTGCTGGCCAACGCCATGCTCGTCGGCTCCCAGGCCGCCCATGCCGCCCCCGACGAAGTGACCTTTCTGTTGCCGGCCCCGGCCACCCTGCCCGCATTCGCGCCGTGGATGCTCGCGCAGCACAACGGTTATTACGCGGCCGAGAATCTCAAGGTGAACTTCGTGGTCGGACGCGGTGGTGTCGACGTGGCCAAGCAGGTCGGTGCCGGCAATGCCGTGATCGGCGTGGCGCCGGGCGACGCGCCGATGATTCTGCGCGCCAACGGTGTCATGGTGAAGACCGTGGCCATGTTCGGCGCCGGTTCGCTGATGATGATTGCCGTGCATGACGATGGCACCGTGAATCGGGTCCAGGACCTCAAGGGCAAGTCGGCCAGCGTCATTGCCTATACCGATGGCACGTATTACGCGTTGCTGGCCTCGCTGCGCCAGGCGGGCCTGACCAAGCAGGACGTCAACATCGAGGCAGCCGGCCCGGCCGGCGTGTGGCAGCAGTTCGCGGCCAGGCGCGTACAGGCGATGGCCGCGGTTCCCGACTGGGTCGTGATCACGGAACAGTCCGGCGTCAAGGTCAAGCTGCTGCCCGTGGGTGAAACCTTCCAGGGGTTGGCGCAGACCATGGTGGCCTCGGACGAGGCGATCAGGACCCAGCCCCAATTGCTGCGGCGTCTGGTGCGGGCATCCCTGCGCGGCATGCAGGACATCATGCAGGATCCGAAACGGGCGGCGTCGGCCTATGTGCTGGCCGTGCCATCGTTCAAGGGCAAGCAGGACCAGATCGAGAAGATGTTTGCGCTCTACAAGCAGTATGTGTACGCCGATCAGTCCGTCCTGGGCCAGGTCGATCCGAAGCGGCTCGACACGGTGCAAAAGTTCTACGTCAGCGAGAACATCATTCCCGCAGCCTGGCCGCTGGATGATCTGTATACGAACGTTTTCGTCGTGACCGCACGCTAGCCGAAACGCAAACATCCGTTGCCATCCCGAGTGCCGGCCACATGCGCCGGCTTTTTTGTGCTGTACATGACCGTCGGGCGCATGGGCTCGCCACGCTCGGGCGCGCCGTGCAGTCGCCGTAGAATCCAAACTTTCTACGAAACAACAAACACTTGTTTGCATGACGGCGCGTGAACAGCAAATCCTGGCCATCCTGCGCGCCGACCCCTTGATCGCGCAGCAGGCGCTGGCCGATCGGCTCGGCATCAGCCGGGCGGCCGTGGCCGGTCACGTGATGCAGCTCACGCGCAAGGGTCACATCGTCGGCCGCGGCTACGTGCTGGCCCAGCCGCGATTCGTGCTGGCGATCGGCGCGGCCAACATGGACATCACCGGCACCACGGTGCATCCGTTGGTGGCGCAGGATTCGACGCCCGGGCAGGTGCGTTGCGCGCCCGGCGGCGTGGCGCGCAACGTGGCGGAAAACCTGGCGCGGCTGGGCCGCGACACCCGCCTGATCAGTGCCGTGGGCGACGACCTGTACGGCATCTCTCTGCTCGAGAGCACCCGGCGCGCCGGCGTCGACGTGCAACTGTGCCCGGTGTTGCCGGGGCAGGCCACGTCCACCTATCTGTCCTTGCACGGCCCGGATGGCGACATGGCGCTGGCGCTCAACGACATGGCCATCCTGGAGCAACTCACGCCCGAGCGGCTGAGCGCCAGCGCCGGACTGCTCCGCCATGCCGGGGCGGTGCTGCTCGATTGCAACCTGCCGGAGGCCAGCCTGGCCTGGGCCATCACCCAGGCCGGGGACACGCCCTTGTTTGCCGAGCCGGTGTCGGCATTCAAATGCCGTCGGCTGCTGCCCTGGCTGGGGCGGATCCATACGCTCAAGGCCAACCGGCTCGAGGCCCAGGCGCTGACCGGGCAGGCCGTCGACAGCGATGCCGCCGTGGTGGCCGCGGCCCACGGGCTGCTAGCGCGCGGCCTGCGCCAGGTGGTGCTGAGCCTGGGCGCGCGCGGCCTGTACTGGTGTGACCACACCGGTGCCTGCGGCTGGCAAGCCGCGTTGCCGGTGGCCGCGGTGCATGCGACGGGCGCCGGCGACGCCGTCATGGCCGGGCTTGTGCATGGTTTCCTGGACGGCGCGGGCCTGGGCGATGCCGTCGCGTTTGCCGCCGCCTGTGCGGCCTTGACACTGGCCGCCCCGCAGGCCAACCATCCCAACCTGTCGGTGGCCGGCGTGCAG
>JBFIDI010000422.1:0-5076 GCA_041581405.1 Burkholderiaceae bacterium | reverse complement strand
CCGCCCACCTGCTGGTGGCCACCGACCTGACCGCCCTGTCCCGCCACGCGGTCCATCGCGCGGCGATGCTGGCACAACAGACGCAGGCGTCGCTGGAACTGCTGCACGTGCTCGAGACGCCGGTGCTGGACGAAGTGCGACGACTGCTGGGCAGCACCGACAGCGGGATGGAACAACGCGTCGAGACCAAGGGCCGCGATGCCATGCAGCAGCTCGCCGACGAGATCGAGCAGCAACACGGCGTCCATGCCCGTTGGCACGTGACGCCCGGGCGTGTGCCCGGCGCCATCCTCGAGCAGGCGCGCCAGAGCGACGCCGGCATGCTGGTCGTGGGCGCCAGCAGCGCCGCGATGTTGCGCCAATGGTTGCTGGGGGCGACCGCGGACCGGCTGCTGCGCGCGTCGACGCGGCCGATCCTGTTCGTGCGCCAGCCGCCGCACGAACCCTACCGCCGGGTGCTGGTGCCGGTGGATTTCTCGCCCTGCGCCGCGACCGCGCTCGCCCATGCCCGCGCCGTCGCGCCGGCCGCACAGGTCCTGCTGATGCACGTCTGCGCACTGGCGTACGAGGGCAAGATGCGTTTCGCCGGTGTTGCCGACACCACCGTCATGCAATACCGGCAGCAGTCCCGCCGCGACGCCCAGGCCCAGCTGCAAGGCCTGGCCGATGCCGCCGGCCTCGCATCCGCGCAATGGACGGGTGTCGTGACCCAGGGCGACCCTGGGCGCGACATCCTGACGCAGCAGGTCGAACTCGACGCCGACCTCATCGTGCTGGGCAAGCAGGGAGCCGACAAGACGCGGGAACTGCTGCTGGGCAGCGTGACCCAGCAGGTGCTGGGACAGGCCCGTTGCGACCTGCTCGTGACGCCATGCTGAAGAAGGCGGCGCCCGCGGCCGCGGCGCCTGCCCGCCGACGCGCACGCCGCCCGCGGCGTGCCGGCATCAAGACCATCGATCTCGCGCTGCAGGGCGGCGGCTCCCACGGCGCGTTCACCTGGGGTGTGCTGGACCGCCTGCTGGAAGAGGAGTGGCTGGAGGTCGCCGCCATCAGCGGCACCAGTGCCGGCGCGATGAATGCGGTCGCACTGGCGGCAGGCCTGATGGACGGCGGCCGCACGGGAGCGCAACGGGTGTTGCGCGCATTCTGGCGCCGGGTTGCGGAGTTGTCGCCGTTCCACCACTGGCAGGTCGGCCCGCTGGCGGCGGTGTCCGGCCCGATCGGCGCATGGTGGAACCCGTGGCTGGAGCCGCTGGCCCGCGCGGCGGCGCAGTGGACCAGCCCGTTCTCGCCGTATCAGCTCAACCCGCTGAACCTCAACCCGCTGCGCGACGTGCTGGCCGCCACCGTCGATTTCGAACGGGTCCGGCACTGCACCAAGTCGCAGCTGTTCATCGCCGCCACGCAGGTGCGCACCGGTGCCTTGCGCGTGTTCGCGCAGCAGGACCTCAACGCCGACGTGGTGCTGGCCTCGGCCTGCCTGCCCCTGCTGTTCCAGGCGGTGGAGATCGACGGCGAGGCCTACTGGGACGGCGGTTATGCCGGCAACCCGTCGCTGATGCCGCTGATCACCGACGGCCCGGCCGACGACCTGCTGCTGGTGCAGATCAACCCGATCGAACGCCCCGACCTGCCGACCCGGGCCGAGGACATCCTGGACCGCATCAACGAGGTCACCTTCAACTCCAGCCTGCTCAAGGAACTGCGGCTGATCGCGCTGCTGCAGCAACTCGTGGCCGGCCAGCGCCGCAGCGGACATGCCGATGGCGAACGCCTGTTCGAACGCATCCGCGCGCTGCGCGTGCACCTGCTCGACGGCGGCGACGCGCTGGCCACGCTGGGCGCGTCCAGCAAGACCAACACCCAGTGGACCTTCCTCACCCGGCTGCATGCGCTGGGGCGCGCCAGCGCCGAACAATGGCTTGCCGAACACGGCAGCGCCATCGGCCGGCGCGGCAGCTTCGACCCGGCCACCGTGCTGCGCATGTGACTTCGCGCAAGAGAAGGCGCATTTCGTGCGGGGCCACCCGACCATCCGGCGCCGGAATGGTTATGCTGTCGCTTGTTGCGCGCCATGAGGCCGCCCATCTATCGTCAACCTAGACAAAGGAACATCCATGTCCAATGAGGGATACCACGAGCCGATCAACGAACTGAGCGACGAGACACGCGACATGCACCGTGCCATCGTGTCGCTGATGGAAGAACTCGAAGCGGTCGACTGGTACAACCAGCGCGCCGACGCCTGCAAGGACCCGGAGCTGCGCTCCATCCTCAAGCACAACCGCGACGAGGAAAAGGAACACGCGGCGATGGTGCTGGAATGGATCCGGCGCCGAGACCCCAAGTTCGACCACGAGTTGCGCGACTGGTTGTTCACCGACAAGAAACTCGATCACCATTGAGCACCACACGCCGTCCGGCACATCCGGCCGGCGCCACCGACCCGCAACCCGTTGGCCATTCCGGTGGCCACCCATACCCAGGAAAAACACGATGACAGCAACTGCGAAAACCAAGTCCTCCTCCACCGTGGCCGCGGCCGCCGATGCCGTGGTTCAGGCTGCCGGCACCGCCGCCGATGCGGTGAAGCTCGAAGCCGAGACCGTCGCCATCAAGGCGTCCAGTGCCGGTGACAACGCCAAGACGGCGGCCAAACGCGCAGCCAAACGCGCCGGCTCCAGCGCCAGGTCCGGCAAGCAGGATGCCCGGCAACTGGTGGACAAGGCCAAGGACGAGGCCGAGTCCCTGGCCAAGCAGGTGCGCCGGAAGGTCGTCGAGACCGAGAAGGCGGCCGAAGCCAAGATCAAGTCGGTACGCAAGAAGGTCGTGGCGACCGAGAAAGCGGCCGAGGCCAAGATCAAGTCGGTGAACAAGCAGATCGCCAGCGCGGTCAAGGAAGCCAAGCGCGAAGCGTCGAAGGTGGCCAAGTCGGCGCAGAAGAAACTCGCCAGCATCACCAAGACCATCGACAAGGCGACCCGGGACGCGAAGAAGGCCGTCAAGCGCAAGACGACCCAGGCCCGCAAGTCGGTCGACGCGGTGGCCAAGGACACCCGCAAGGCCGTCGAGCGCAAGACCACGCAGGTCGCCAAGTCGCTGGACTCGGCGGCACAGTCCGCCAAGCGCTCGGCCGCCGGGCGCAAGGGTGCCGCAACCCGCGCCGCCAAGGCCCCGGCAGCCAAGAAGACCGCGGTGAAGAAGGCCGCGGTGAAGAAGACGGCCGTGAAGAAGACCGCGGTGAAGAAGGCCGCGGCCAGGAAGCCCGCGACGAAAAAGGCCGCCGCGAAAAAAACCACCGCCTAATAAGCTGCGGCCCGCACCTCGGCCGCCAGGCCGCCGGCGCGGCCGTCAGGTCTCGGCGGGGAAGTCGTCGACCTGTATCACCTTGTCGGCAGCCAGCAGGTAGGCCAGCGCGGCCGCCGGGTCGCGCGAGCGGCCGGCGGCCTGTTCCAGCGATTCGGTGCGGCGCAGCACCTGGTTGAGTTCGGGCAGTTCGTCGCCTACCGCATCCGCCAGTTCCAGCGCCAGCATCAGGTCGCGCAGGCCGCCGGTGGCCGGTACGCCGATGTCCGGGCACAGGCGCTGCACCAGCGCCCGGTTCTCGCGCAGCGCGTCCGACAGGGCGATCAGGTCCTTGTCGCGCAGGGGTGCGAGATGGTGGGTCCCCCGCAGCAGCAGCGGCGCGACGATATGCAGCGCACGTGACGGCAGGTTGGCCACCAGGTCGCGCAAGGCAGAGGCGGCCAGGTCGAGTTGCACCCGGATCGCCGCGCGCGCAAACGGCAACATGGCCGCGTCGGCCTCCGCCTGGTATCGCCATACGGACGCACTGGCCATGTACAGGTGCGACAACACGTCGCCCAGGCGCGCCGACAACAGCTCCATGCGCTTGAGCCGCCCGCCGAGCAGGCCCATCGCCAGGTCGGCCATCAGCGCGTATTTGGCCGATACACGCGCGATCAAGCGGGCCTCGTCGGCCAGTTCCGGCGGTGGCGTGCCGAGCGCGCGCGGATGCCACAGGCAGGCACCCAGGTTGCGCAACACATGGCCGCCATGCCCGAGCAGGGCCGCCCCCAGCGCCGGCGCGTCGCGCGCCTGCACGGCGTTCATCTCGGCCAGCACGAACGGATGGCAACGCAAGGCGCCCTGGCCGAAGATGATCAGCGCCCGGGTCAGGATGTTGGCGCCTTCGACCGTGATTGCGATCGGTGCGTGTCGATACGCCACGCCGAGCAGGTTCTTCGGCCCGGCGATGATGCCCTTGCCGCCCAGGATGTCCATGCCGTCGTTGATCGCGCGCCGGCCCGCCTCGGTCAGGTGGACCTTCAGGATGGCACTGGCCACGCTGGGCCGTTCGCCCTGGTCCAGCACCGCCGCGGTGTATCTCCGCGCGGCATCGCTGGCATAAAGTTCGACCGCCATGCGCGCGATGCGTTCGGCCACGGCGTGAAAACGGCTGATCTGCAGGCCGAACTGTTCCCGGATACGGCCGTATCCGACGGTCACGAACACCGCCGTCTGCTGCAGGGCCGCGCCCAGCGCCGGCAGCGAGATCGCCCGGCCCGCGGCCAGGCTTTCCATCAGCATGCGCCAGCCCTGGCCGACCATGGGCTCGCCGCCGATCACCCAGTCCATCGGCACGAACACGTCCTTGCCGCGGATCGGGCCGTTCATGAAGGCCGAATCCATGGGCCGGTGCCGGCTGCCGATGTCCATGCCCTCGGTGGGCACCGGCAGCAACGCGCAGGTGATGCCCAGTTCACGCTCGCCTTCGGGCCGCGACGGATCGAAGGCGTGAAAGGCCAGCCCCACCACCGTGGCCACCGGCGCCAGCGTGATGTAGCGCTTGTCGAACTGCACCACGAAGCCGCGCACCGGCCTGCCGTCGACGACGCGTTCGGTCAACACGCCCCGGTCGGGAATCGACGCGGCATCGGAGCCGGCATACGGCGAGGTCAGGCCGAAACACGGCAGCTCGCGGCCGTCGGCCAGGCGCGGCAGGTAATGCCGCTTCTGGGCCTCGGTGCCGTAGTGCTGCAGCAACTCGCCCGGCCCCAGCGAATTGGGCACCAT